>JAQVIB010000021.1 GCA_028695945.1 Lachnospiraceae bacterium | reverse complement strand
GCACGAATGTTTCTTATGCTTCTAACCGCTTCTTTAATTTGGTCAATTTCCTCTTCATTTTCCTTGAAATTCCACTCTTCCCTAAATTCGGGCCATTTGCTTATCATAATACTTTCTTCATCACTTTGAATGTGCATAAATATTTCCTCTGTAATAAATGGCATATATGGGTGAAGAAGTTTAAGGGCATTTTTAAGCACTTCTTTAAGGGTCCAAAGTGCTGCTTTTCTTGTTTTATCTTCTTTGTTATAAAGACGTGGCTTAACCATTTCAATGTACCAGTCACAGTATTCATCCCAAAGGAAGTTGTGTATTTTATCAACTGCAAGACCAAGCTCATAATTATTCATGTTATCGCTAACTTCTTTTGCAAGAGTGTTTACCTTACTTATAATCCACTTGTCTGCAGATGTAAGAAGAAGTAAATCGTCATTCTCATCTTCTTCAAGATTCATCAGTACAAATCTTGATGCGTTCCATAATTTATTTCCGAAGTTACGGCTTGCATCCAGTCTTTCCCAATAAAAACGCATATCGTTACCAGGTGCGTTACCTGTAATCAACATAAGTCTTAATGCATCAGCACCGTATTTGTCAATAACTTCAAGAGGGTCAATGCCGTTTCCAAGGGATTTAGAGAATTTTCTTCCTTGGTCATCACGTATAAGCCCATGAATAAAGACATCCTTAAATGGAATTTCACCCATTTGCTTGCAACCAGAAAATACCATTCTTATAACCCAAAAGAAAATAATGTCATAAGCAGTAACAAGCACACTTGTAGGGTAGAATTGCTCAAGCTCATCTGTATTTTTAGGCCAGCCTAATGTTGAAAATGGCCAAAGAGCACTTGAAAACCATGTATCAAGTGTATCCTCATCCTGTTTAAGGTTTGTACTTCCACATTTACTGCATTTTTCTGGAACAGTTTTGCTTACTTCAATGTGACCGCATTCTTGGCAGTAATATGCAGGTATTCTATGTCCCCACCAAAGCTGACGTGAAATACACCAGTCACGAATATTTTCCAACCAGTGAAGATATACCTTACCAAAACGGTCAGGAATTATATTAAGCTCTTTGTTTTTGTAGGCATCGATTGCAGGCTTTGCCATTTCTTCCATTTTAACAAACCACTGCAATTTAATTAATGGCTCAACAACCACATTACAACGCTCATGCACTCCAACAGCATGGGTAATGTCTTCAACTTTAACAAGTAGACCTTGCTCGTCCAATTCCTTAACCATTTGCTTTCTTGCTTCGTAACGGTCAAGACCTTGATATTTCCCTGCATTTCCGTTCATTGTTCCATCGTCGTTCATTACGTTTATTCTTGGTAAATTGTGACGCACACCAACTTCAAAATCGTTAGGATCATGGGCAGGGGTAATTTTAACAACGCCTGTTCCAAAGTCTTTTTCAACGTATTTATCTGCAACAATCGGTATTTCTCTGCCAACCAGCGGAAGAATACATGTTTTACCTATCAAGTGCTGATATCTTTCATCCTCTGGGTGAACAGCAATGGCAGTATCTCCAAGCATTGTTTCTGGTCTTGTTGTAGCTAACTGTAAAAATTCATTTGTGCCAGCTATAGGGTATTTAATGTGCCAAAAATGACCAGCTTTATCAATATGGTTAACCTCAGCATCCGATATTGTTGTCATACATTTTGGGCACCAGTTTACAAGCTTTTCGCCTCTGTAAATAAGTCCCTCGCTGTAAAGACGTGTAAAAACTTCAAGCACAGCGTCACTGCAACCCTCGTCCATAGTGAAACGAACTCTATCCCAATCACAACTGCTACCCATTTTCCTGAGCTGGTTTAATATAATTCCGCCGTATTCCTCTTTCCACTGCCACGCACGTTCAAGGAAGCCTTCACGACCAACATCGTCTTTTTTAAGCCCTTCCTTTGCCATTTTTTCAACTACCTTAAGCTCGGTAGAAATACTTGCGTGGTCAATACCCGGTATCCAAAGGGCGTTATATCCAGCCATTCTTTTCCAACGTATAAGAATATCCTGTATGGTATTATCCAGTGCATGTCCCATGTGAAGCTGCCCTGTAATATTTGGTGGTGGCATAACTATTGTAAATGGTTTTTTTGTTTTATCAACCTCTGTATGGAAATATTTTTTCTCAAGCCATGTACTGTAAAGGCGTTCTTCAACCACTGATGGGTCATAAACCTTTTCAAGTTCTTTAATCATTTTTGTTCCTCCTAAAATAATTCTTTTAACACGTTAAGGCATTGCCGTTGTAAACTTTGAACAAATAAACTGAGCTTAAATACATACTGCACTCAAATAGAAAAGAGCTTTCATCCAACAAAAGGACGAAAGCTCGTGGTACCACCTTAATTTCTGCCAAAAATGCAGACACTTTAAGCTTTTAACGAAGCCACCCGTATGCACCTACTTTTGTTTTCAGTTCATCAATTCCCAAGCTACCTTCAGCAGTTATAACCTTAGAAAACTTTTCAGCCATAGAGTTTTCCTCTCTTTAAGTATAATATGCCTACTCCTCTTGTTCATCATCTTTTGCAATATTGTATAATTTTATTAGACCATTTTGGTTTTGTCAAGGAGTTTATTCACGGTTTTTCTGAAATTTTGATATATTAAGTAAAATTCCCATAGCTGACAGCGTAAACACCAATGCTGAACCTCCATAACTTATAAAAGGTAATGCCATTCCTGTATTAGGCATTGTATTTGTAGCAACAGAAATATTAATTATAACCTGTATACCAATAAGACCTACTATTCCTGTTGCGGTAAGACAACCAAACATATCCTGTGAATTCATTGCAATTTTTATTCCACGCCAAATAAGTGTCATAAATAATCCAATTACAACTATAGCACCAAACATACCCAGTTCCTCACATATTATAGCAAATATAATATCATTATACGGCTCTGGTACATATGTTTTTTGTCGGCTTTGACCAAGACCAAGACCAAAAAAACCACCACTTGCAACAGCAAAAAGTGACTGGATTATTTGAAATCCCTTATCAGTAGGGTCTAAAAAAGGGTCTCTCCAATACTTAATGCGGTCAAAACGATACGCAAACTGTGGCAAAGACACCGCAACAACACCAAGTGCCCCTGCAGGAATTGCTGCCGCAAAAAAATACCATACCTTTGGGCTTGCAATAAACATAATACAAACACCTATGCCCGCTATAACTATAGCTGTACTAAGATTTGAAACACCAACCAAAACAACAGGTACGGCTAAAATAAGAGCACACCTAATAAAACCTTTAAGAGTACCTAAAATACCCTTGTTAGAAGAAATAAAATTTGAAAGGTGCAAAATTACAACAATCTTAGCGACCTCTGAAGGCTGAAAACCAATAGTTCCAAAACCAAGCCATCTTCTTGAACCATTAATTTTATCACCTACAAAAAGAACAATAATCAAGCATATAATGGTTATTACATATGCCATAAACGTAAAATTTCTTATGTATTTATAGGGAAAGTTAATAAAAAATGCCATTGCACCAAGACCGATAATACTCCATATTGCCTGCCTTTCAACAAAATAATACATGTTGTTATCAAACTTGACATTTGTAAGGGCATAATAGTAGCTAGAGCTGAAAACCATAACAATACCAAAAAGTATTAAAAGCATAATTACAAACAATAATGTAAAATCAAAACTTCCCGCAGTAGACTTTTTCTTTTTCCTTCTAACATTTATCGTTCTTTCCTGTGTAGCTGGTCTATTTGTTCTTTTTTTAGTAGGATTGTTTCTCCTTTTTTGCTCTCTGTATTCTCGTTCACTTTTCAACCTTCTAATATTGTTATTTATGCTTCTGTCCCCACTGTAAGCCATTTGCTCTCACCTCCACCAAGGTTTAGTTTTTTTAAAAAGCTCGAACTATTTCCTTAAATATATCGCCCCTCTGTTCATAACTTTTAAACATATCCCAACTTGCACAAGCTGGTGAAAGCAACACGCAGTCTCCATTAACAGCAAGTGTTCTGCAAAGATTAACTGCCTCTTCAAAGGTTTCACATTTTGAAATTTTGTTAAAACTATGCATTTTACAACAATTCTCTATTTTTTCCGCCGTTTTACCTATAAGAACAAGATGTTTTACCCGTCCGTCAAACTTTTCAACCCATTCGTCATATTCAGAGCCTTTATCGTAACCGCCACCAATAAGTACACAAGGCTTTTGCATTGCCATAATTCCTCGTATTGCCGCATCAGTATTAGTTCCTTTACTATCGTTATAGTAATCAACACCATCAACAGTTTTAACAAACTCAATTCGGTGCTCAACTCCGCCAAATTCTTTAAGCGTGCTAACAATGTCCTTCATGCAAACTCCAGCACAAAGTGAAATTGCCACAGCCGCCATAACATTTTCATAGTTGTGCATACCAAGTACTTTTAGGTCATTTACAGAAACTACTTTTTCGTTAAAGGTTCCCCATTTTACAATTATATCGTTTTCTTTTAAATATATGCCTTCGTCAATTGATTTTGAACTACTAAAAAAGAAAGTTTTCGCATCAGTTTTTTCTGCCATTTTTCTCGTTGCTTCATCATCGTAGTTTAAAATTACGAAATCGTTAGAAGTTTGGTTTGCAAACACCTTTTCCTTCATATGCATATAATTTTCAACAGTTTTGTGCCTGTCTAGATGGTCTGGCGTTATGTTTAAAACTGCACTTATATGTGGATGAAATTCATATGCTGTTTCCAATTGAAAACTACTAATTTCTGCAACAACGTAGTCATCCTCACTAAGACGCTTCACTTTACCAGAGTATGGCACACCAATGTTTCCAACTACTGCCGCCTTAGGATATTTCTTTTTAATTATTCCACCTGTAAGGGCAGTAGTTGTTGTTTTACCATTCGTTCCTGTTATTGCGATAATTGGGCATGGAGTAACAAAGTAGCTAAGTTCTACCTCACTAATTATTCTAACCCCTGATTTTTCTGCTACTTCAAAAAAACTTAAGCTAGTAGGTATACCAGGGCTAACTACAACCAAATCCATATCTGCTATAATTGCATCTGGGTTTTTGCCATCATATATTTTAATACCAGCATTTTCAATATATGATACATCATCCATATCTTCTTTTTTCTTAATATCCTGCAACGTAACATCTGCACCAAGGCTATTTACCAGCATTGCCGCAGAAATTCCGCTTTTTGCCATTCCGCAAACCAATATCTTTTTGCCACGAAAGTCCATTTTAAATCCTTCTTCCTAAAACATATATTTACTGCCCAAAAAAGCCACAAGGCACATTATTGCCGTAATAATATAAAATACTGTTACAACCTTTGTTTCACTCCAACCACAAAGCTCAAAGTGGTGGTGTATTGGTGCCATCTTAAAAATTCTTTTTTTAGTACGTTTATAGTATCCTACCTGAAGCATTACTGAAATACTTTCAGCAAAATAAATAATACCAACAATAATAATAAATATTGGCATCTTCAAAATTAAAGCACTAGCCGCAACAAAACCACCAAGTGCAAGAGAACCCGTATCACCCATAAATACCCTAGCAGGGTATGCATTAAAAATAAGAAATGCTAAAAGACTTCCAATGACTGCACCGCAAATCATGGTTATTCCACTGCCTGCCGCCCATGACACTATCATGAAAAAGGCCACTACAATAAGAGTAACTCCACTGGCAAGTCCATCTAAGCCATCAGTAAGATTAACCCCATTAACTGTACCAATCACAGCAATAACAAACATTGGCCAGTAAACTATTCCCAAATCAAATTCATAGCCACTTGTAAAAGGAATAAGTACACCTGTACCAATACCTCTCTTAAAGACATAAATTGCAAATGCTAGTGTAACAACTAGCTGAAGCAAAATCTTTTGATATGCTCTTAAACCAAGTGAACGCTTTTTAACTACCTTTATGTAGTCGTCCAAAAATCCAATTATTCCAAAACCCATGGTAACAAGAGTAACTGCCACTCCATCAGCATTTCCCCTTGTAAAAAATAAGCATGTAACAAAAAAAGATGCTAAAATAGCCAGACCACCCATTGTAGGTGTTCCACTTTTTTTAAGATGACTTTCTGGTCCGTCCTCACGCTCTGTTTGCCCATATTTTAGCTTATGTAAAACTGGTATAAGCATAGGACAAAATATAAGCCCAAGTATAAATGCTATAATTATTGCATAAACCGAATATTCAAGTGTACCCACTTATTTCACCTCTTGTAATTTTTCTGCGGTTTTTTCAAAGTGCATACCTCTTGATGCCTTAATTAATACAGTGTCACCGCTTATAAATATTTCTTTTAAATTGCTTTGTAAAAACTCTTCTTGAGTCTTAAAATACATTGCATTCCCGCCGTTTTCTTTTATTCCATCATAAATTTTTAAACTATTTTCACCAATACATATACTAAGGAAAACACCAGCTTTTACAGCATATTCACCAACTTCATAATGTAGTGATGGTGCAAAATTGCCAAGTTCAAACATGTCACCCATTATTGCAACAGTTCTGCCTTTGCTAGTGCATAAAACATCAATTGCCGCCTTCATAGATACTGGGTTTGCATTGTATGCATCATTAATAAGGGTTAAACCAAAGTCAGTTTTATTTACTGCCATTCGCATTGCTGTTGGTACAAAATTTTCAATACCTCGCTTTATTTGTTCCATAGTAAGGTTTAGTGCCTTTCCCACAGCCGCCGCAGAAAGAGCATTAAGCACCATATGTTCACCAGGTACAGGGATTGTAACGTCAGTCTTTTCATCCTTAAATACAACAGTGCATTTTATTCCCTCTAAACCTATTGGTGCAATATTTTCAGCATAAAAATCACTTTTATTTTCGATGCTAAACCAAAAAGTTTTAAAATTAAGCTTGCCACTTAAAGTAGCAATCATATCGTTGTCTGCATTAAGTACTGCAACTCCATCTTTTTTAAGATATTCAAAAATTTCACTTTTCGCCCGCAAAATACCTTCACGGCTTCCAAGATTTTCAATGTGTGATACCCCAACGTTAGTAATAACAGCAATGTCAGGCTTTGCAATTTCCGACAACCTGCTTATTTCTCCAAAACTGTTCATACCCATTTCAAGTACAGCAACTTCGTGGTCATCTTCAAGGTTAAAAATAGTCTTTGGCAAACCAATTTCGTTGTTAAAGTTTCCTTGTGTTTTAAGAACCTTATACTTTTCCTCCAAAACAGAAGCAATCATATCTTTTGTTGTTGTTTTGCCAACACTGCCAGTTATACCAACAACCTTTACGTTAAAAAGTGTAAGGTAGTACATCGCAAGCATGCGAAAAGCTTTTCTTGTATCCTCCACAAGAATAATTATTCCTTTAGCTTCAATTTTTTTTTGGCTAAAACAGCACAATGCACCTTTTTCAAATGCCTGTTCAATAAAGTCATGACCATCAAAATTATCACCTTGAAACGGTATAAAAAGTGAACCTTTTTCTATTTCCCTTGTGTCCGTTGTAAGTTTTTCTATTTTTAAGTTTCTGTCACAGGTCTTTAAAAATCTGCCATTAACTGCACTGCAAATTTCGCCCAAGGTCATTTCTTTCATTATTGCTCCTCCTCAAAGGCCTCCGCTACAACCTCTGCGTCGTCAAAGTGTATAGTTTTATCTGCAAAAATTTGGTAGTTTTCGTGTCCTTTTCCCGCTACAACAACAAGGTCACCTTTTTTAGCCATTTTAACTGCGGTAAATATGGCCTCACGCCTGTCCACAATCTTTACGTATGGGCAATTTGTGCGTTTAGTACCCTCTTCAACATCCAAAATAATTGCATTTGGTTCTTCAGAACGGGGATTGTCACTTGTAATAATACAGTAATCTGAAAGTTTGCCTGCAATTTCACCCATAATAGGTCTCTTTGTTCTGTCACGGTCTCCGCCGCAGCCAAACACTGTAATAATGCGTCCCTCAACAAATTCTTTTGCAGTTTTCAGTATATTTTCCAATCCATCAGGTGTATGTGCATAATCCACCACAGCATTAGCACCTTTAGGGCTTTTTATGCTTTGAAACCTACCCTTAACCCCTTCAATTGCACCAATTCCTTCAATAATAGTTTCCATAGGTATATCCATAAATAAACATGCACCAATTGACCCAAGTGCATTATAAATGCTGAACTTTCCAGGGATATTTAAGTGTACCGGATATTCCTTGCCCTTATAATCCAATACAAAACTAACTCCGTCGGCAGTTATTTTAATTTTTTCCGCTTTTAAATCAGCATCCCCTTCAATGGCAGTCGTTATAACCTTTCCCTTGGAAACACTAATCATATATTCTCCTGCTGGGTCGTCAATATTAATTACTGCTTTATTTGTTCTTTCGAAAAGCATAGCCTTAGCTAACTTGTAATTTTCCATAGTTTTGTGGTAATCTAAATGGTCTTGAGTAAGATTTGTGAATATTGCAATATCAAAATCACAGCAATCCACCCTATGCAAATCTAACGCATGGGAAGAAACCTCCATAACAACATCTGTTACGTGTTCTTCATGCATCTCCTTAAAAAGTTTTTGTACTTCAAGGCTTTCGGGCGTAGTTCTTTCGGTATGAATAACCTCATCGCCAATTCTGTTTTCAATTGTTCCTATAATGCCTACCTTATGGTCAATTCTGTCCAAAACAGATTTTATAATGTAGGTAGTAGAAGTTTTCCCGTTTGTTCCTGTTACGCCAATTAAATTCATCTTCTTAGATGGTTCATTGTAGTAATTTGCACCCATCTGAGCCAATGCAATTCTATTATTTTCTACCTTAAGCACTGTAACTTCCTTGGGCAAATCAATTTCTTTTTCAACAATAACTACATTTGCACCCTTTTCAACAGCACCACTTGCAAAATCGTGTCCATCTACTTTAAAGCCAGAAATGCACACAAAAACATCATCTTTTTCTGTCTGCCTAGAGTCATAAACTATTTTTTCAATTTGAATATCATCATTTCCCTGTAAAACTGTGTAATTAATGTTTTTCATAACAGCTGATAATTTCATATTTATTAACGCCTCCAATTCAAACCATAATTATACCATAATTTTTACAATTTGGAACTTTTTTTACTCAGTAAACAAAATCATTTTTGTTCCCATATTTACTTCCTCACCAGCCAGCGGAAATTGACCAAATACATTTTCACCCTCAGCTTTAACATCTGCCTCTAACCCAGCCTCTTTTATGAGTTTTTTAGCCTCTGCCAGTGTAAGACCTGTTACATTAGGTACAGTTGCTTTTTTAACTTCGTCAAGCTTCAATTCATCCTCCGTATACACAGGTTCAACACCCATGTATGGTAATATGTTGCTTAATAATTCTTTCATAACAGGGCCTGCAACTGTGCCTCCATAATACACTCCTTTTGGTTCGTCAATAAGCACCAACGCCATAATCTTTGGGTCATCAGCCGGTGCAAATGCCATAAATGAGGATATATATTTCCCGCTTTTTCGAGGAAGCTTTTCGCTAGTAGCCGTTTTTCCGCCAATACGATACCCTGGTATATATGTCTTATTGCCTGTTCCATTAGCTACAACACTTTCAAGTATCATACGCATAGTATCAGATGTTTCTGTTGAAAGCACCTGTTCTCCTTTTTCGCTTTCAAATGTAGCAATAACATTACCTTTTTCATCAATAATTTCCTGTCCGAAATGCGGTGTAATAAGATATCCACCATTTACTATGCATGATGCCGCACGTAAAAGCTGAAGTGGTGTAATTTGAAATGATTGCCCAAAACTCATTGTTGCTAATTCCACAGGTCCTATGTTTTCAAGCTTATGCATAATACCAACAGCTTCACCCGGTAAGTCGATTCCTGTTTTTTTATCAAATCCAAACTTAATCATATAGTTATAAAATGTTTCTGCTCCAAGCCTTTCTGCAACAGCCATAAACACTGGGTTACAACTATTTTGTACTCCTTGTATAAATGTTTGCGTACCATGAGTACGTGGATAACGCCAACACTTAATCATTCTGTCTCCAGCAATATAATATCCATTGCATACAAAAGTATCAGTAACCTTAACCTTGCCCTCTTCAAGACCTGCTGATGATGTAACAATTTTGAATGTACTTCCAGGTTCATAGGTATCATTAATTGCAGTATTTCGCCACATTTTATTTAAATAATCATTTTGCTGTTCTGTGGTAAAACTATCCCAGCTTTCAGCCAACTCCTGATTATTTATTTCAAAAGGTGTATTTAGGTCAAAATAAGGATAGTTTGCCATTGCATAAATCTCTCCGTTTTGTGGATTTATCACAATAATCATTCCACTTTTTGCCTGTTTCGCCTCAACTACTTTTGCCAATGTCTGCTCGGCATACTGCTGTATAACAACGTCCATTGTTGTTACAAGGTTTCCTCCGTTAACAGGTTCAATACGTTCTTGATACTCTCCTATTTCAACACCCTTGCTGTCAGTTAATGTTAATATTTTCCCAGATTCACCCTCTAAATATTCATCATACTTTGCCTCAAGACCAATAATGCCCTGATTATCCTTGCCAACAAAGCCTATAACCTGTGCTGCCAAGCTGCTGTATGGATATATGCGTTTTACGTCCTCATCAACTACAACACCTGGCATATTGGCATCACGTATTTCCTGTGCCAGATCTTTATCTACCTTGGTTTTAATCCTTACCAAAGCAACCCTTTGTGATACTTTTTCCAGAACTTTATTATAATCAAGACCAAGCTTTTCACTTAAAAACCTTGCGGTTTCCTCTTCATCATGCACCTGCGCGTGTATAACACTTACTGCATTAACCGATTGAGTAACAGCTATACCAACACCATTTCTGTCCAGAATATCTCCTCTTTTAGGAGTAATCAGTCTGTCTCTTGTTTGTTGTTCGTATGCCATTTTTTGTAGTTCGTCCGACTTGCATGTTTGTATGTAAATAACTCTACCAATTAGCACAGCACCACTAAAAAAACACATGCTGAGAAAAAACAATAACTTTCTTTTTACTAAAACCGAAACTCTATCCACCAAACGCACTCTCCCGAATATATCTTAACTATATTCTATTTGTGCGAATGCTAAGTTATTCACTTCATTGTTGTTCTTTCTCTTTTGCACTTATTGTTATGGTAACCTCAGTGCCTTCCTCAACAGTTACGCCACTTTTAGGTGACACGTCAGTTACAATACCCGTTTTGTCACCTTTTAAAACCACTTCAAGACCCGCATCAACCAAAGCCGTTACCGCTTCTTCATACTGCAAACCCTTTACCGTAGGAACAATAACGTTTCCTGTTTCGCCCTCGCCTTTTTCTACATACAAAATAACCTTACTGCCTTCTAAAACCTCTGCTCCACCATGAGGTACTTGATTAACAACATTGTTTCCACTGCCAACCAACTCATAATTAAGATTATTAATTTCTAGCTCTGTAAGCACATCAAAAAGTGTACAATTTGTGTAGTCATTCACTATTACGTTTTTTTCGTTACTCTTTTTCCCTTCCTCTATTGCATAGCTTGGCTCTATAGATTTGTATTTAATTATTTTTTCAAATAAAGCTTTCATTATTGGCGAAACCGTAGTAACGCCATCTGCATATGTTTCAGGCTTATGTATAAGAGTAATTGCAATATATTGCGGGTTATCTGCCGGTAAAAATCCAATAAAAGAAACCGTGTACTTGTCATCCGCCCTAACACCCTGCTGTGCTGTACCTGTTTTACCGCCAATGGTATACCCTTGTATTTTTGCCTTTTTACCAGTTCCCACCTCTACAGTTGTAATAAGGTCTTTTCTTACAATATCCGATGTTTCTTGAGAAATCACCTTTCTTATTACCTCTGGCTTTGTTTCCTTAATCACGTTTCCATTTTTGTCTACCACCTGGGATACAATGTAAGGACGCATAAGGTTACCGCCATTTATAACTGCGGCCATTGCATTTATTGCCTGCAATGCAGTTGAATTAAAGCTTTGTCCAAAACTCATAGTTGCAAGTTCAGTGCTTTTAATTCTATCTTCAGTATACATAAGTGATGATGCACTTACTTCGCTTGGCAAATCTACCCCTGTAAGAGAACCGAACCCAAAATCTCTTTGGTATTTGTAAAACATACTAGGACCCATTTTATCTGCAATGTCCATCATTCCCACATTACATGAATAAGCAAGCACCTGTTCTACAGTAAGGGTTCCATGCCCACTTCTTACGTTACAGTTTATTTTTCTGTCAGCAACCTGTTTATTTCCGCCACAGTAAAATGTATCTGTATTCTTTATCACGCCTTCTTCTAATGCTGCCGCAACCACCATAGGTTTGAAAATAGAACCAGGCTCAAAGGTTGAAGACACATTAAAGTTCTTCCACACACCATCAAGATATTTGTATTGATCCTTGGTATCCATATTTTCCCACATAGAAGCAAACCCTTCACTATCAAGAGCAAGAGGTTCCGCCGGATTATTTGGATCAAAGCTTGGGCCGGCAGCCATTGCAAGTATTTCACCTGTATTAGGGTCCATAACTATTGCTGCTGCATTTTCTGGATTATATTCTTCCATACCTTGCTTTACAGCTTCCTCTGCAAAGGTTTGTATTGTATAGTCCAGTGTAGTTACAATTGTATCACCGTCTTGTGCTGGTATCTCTTGGTTTACAGCCCCGTTAACTCCGTCGTAAGTAATAAATGAACGTCCTGCAACCCCACTCATATATACGTTATATTGTTTTTCAAGTCCCCACATAGCATCCCTTATAAAACCAATAACCTGTGACGCCAGGGTACCTGATGTATATTTTCTTTGGGTATCTTTTTGATATACAACACCTTTAAGCCCCATAGCCTCAAGGCTTTCCTTCACCTCACGACTTTGCTTCTTGGCTAAAACTTTCCAACTTGTATCTAATTTTGGCTTTTTAGTAACTGGGTCTATTGTTATGTATTCCTTAAGGGTAGAATAGTCTACGCCCTCAAGAGTATCGCTAAGTGCCTTTATGGTTTTCTCCTGTTCCGCCTCTTCATTCTGAACCAAAACTCTTGCGTCTAAAACAATATTATATACCGTTGTACTTACCGCCAGTGCTTGATTATTTCTGTCGGTAATCGTTCCACGGTTAGGTGCAATAATACTATCGTAACGGCTTATCTGCTGTGTTTTTGCCGCTGTTTCATATTCTTCACCATGCACATTTTTTATATAAAATACACGTGCTCCAAGACTGCTAAATCCTGCTAATAATACAAAAAGAATAAAAGCCAGCTTTGCTTTTCTGCCAAACCCAGCTTTTATTCTCTGTCGTTTTCTCATAATCATCAACCCTTTTTTTGTCTTGGGTATATACCCATCAGCTTTTGAATAGACTTACTATAGAAGCAAGTGAAAATCCCTCTTTCTCCTCGCTTTCATCTTTACCATACTGCACAGTGTAACTTTGCTTAGGTACATCAATGTACATAATTTGATAAGGCTGAGGTTCAGCCATACCAAGACGATTAACTTCCTCACTTTCAATGTACTCTAAATCAATTTTGTCTGAAATTTCAGCCTGTAATGACGCATTTTCATTTTGTATTGAAATCAGTTGGTCATTTAACTTTGAATTTTCAACCCTTTGTTGTGCCACAAGTGCGTATGATGCCATAGTAACTAAGCATCCCGAAAAAACACCAAGCACGGCAACACTAAGTTTAAACCTATGTATAAGGCGTTCTTTTTTTTCAATGGCTGTTAATCTTTTATCTTCAATTTCATTAGCTTTACGTATATAGTATTGTTCTTCCAAAACAGAATCATCATAAATTGATTGTTTAGGTGACTCTTCCATTTCGTAAGCGTATGCTTCGCTGGATGCATTATAACTGTTTTGATTATATATGTTGCGACTATTGCTGCTGCGGTTATATCTGTTGTAGTTGTATCTGTATTTACTTTTCCCCGACATCTAACTACCCCTCTTTCAAAGTTTATTTTCTTTCCAGCACCCTAAGCTTTGCACTTCTTGCCCTATGATTAACTTCAAGTTCTTCTTCCGATGGAACTATAGGCTTTCTTGTAATTATTTTTGCCAACGGCTTTTTACCACACACACAAACCGGAAATTCTGGTGGACATGTGCAAGGATTTTCCTGTTTTCTAAAAGCATTTTTAACTATTCTATCCTCAAGGGAATGGAAAGTAATTATGCATAACCTTCCTCCCTTGTTTAACGCCTCTGTCATGTCATCTACTGTGTGTTCCAAAATTTCAAGCTCACCATTAACTTCTATTCTAATTGCTTGAAAAGTACGCTTGGCAGGATGTGGGCCATCCTTTCTTGCCCCTTTAGGCACTGCTTTTTTAATAACATCAACCAGTTCAAAGGTTGTTTCAATAGGCTTTTGGGCTCGCTGTTCAACTATAAACTGT
>JAQVIB010000020.1 GCA_028695945.1 Lachnospiraceae bacterium | reverse complement strand
TCAAACCTTGGCACTACACTTGGTCTTGATATTAAGTCCACAACATCTAATTTGGACAACTATACTTCCGTTGCTGGGGAAATTTCAAACTCTAAAGATGCTATTTCTGGAGTGTCTTTGGATGAAGAGGGTATTAATTTGTTGCAATATCAAAAGTCTTATGCCGCTTCGGCAAGGCTTATGACAACACTTGATGAAGCAATTGAAACCCTTCTTGGCATGGGTGTTGTTGGCAGATAGTACATAGAAGGAGATGATTGCAGATGAGAATTACAACAAGTGCTGTTATAAGAAATTACCAAAGAGGTCTTGGAAAGTCTTCTGTACAGTTAAATAGTGACATGAACAAAGTACTTACAAAAAGGTCATTTAGTACGGCAGCTGAAAATCCGGCTGGGGCAACACAAGCCTTTAAACTTAGAAAAAGCTATGAGTCAAATGATAACTATATATCCAATGCACAGGATGCTATTTCAAAAATAGAAACAATAGCAAGCAGTGGTCTTGAAATGAATACGGTGGTAAAAAGCTCAAAAGAAATGATACTTCAGGCAATTAACGGAAGCACCAGCGAAGATGGCAGAAAAACTATTGCAACTAGCCTTAGAGGATATCAGGAAACTTTGGTATTAAGTGCAAATGCAAAATATGGTGATGACTTTATGTTTGGCGGTGCAAATAATACTCAGGCACCATTCGAGTTGGTTAATGGACGTGCTCAATACTTGGGTATTGATGTAAACACCACAGATCCTACAGAAAAGGCGGCTTTGGACAAGATGTTATCTGAGGAAGTTCTGATTGACCTTGGATTTGGTTTAGAGGTAGATGGTTCAAGCGATGTTAAAAGCGGAACTGCATTTTGTACATCATTTTCTGGTCTTAATGCTTTAGGGTATGGCAAGGATTCTGATGGAGATGATAAAAATTTAATAAATTTGTTGGGACAAATTGCGGACGAACTTGAAAAAAAAGATTTTGACAACGATAAAACATCTAAGTTAAGCCTTAAGCTTGAAGAAGCTGGTTCAAGCCTTATGAACTTTGTTACTGAACTTGGAACGAAAAGTAACTACTTAGATAATACATTAACCAGATTAGAAACAAACAAGACCATACTTAGTGAACAAATAAATGGTTTAGAAGCTGTAGATATGGCAGACGCAATTACAAATTATTCTTGGTCACAATATGCTTACAATGCAGCATTAAAGGTTGGTAATAGTGTTTTAAGTCAGTCGTTTATAGATTATATGAGGTAAAAATGTTTAAAAGGGGGCATTCTCGTGGAACCTTTAATAAGTATCACAACAATACCAATCTCTATAGAGATGAAGGTAAACAATGCTAGGTTGGAATATAAAAATTCCAATGCTACCATGGAAGTTACAAGAGATTCTGGCGGACTTCGTATTAAAAGTCAGCCAATTAAGTTGGATATTGACCAGTCTAAATGTTTCAGTTCAGTTCGTCCAACTACGAAGGAAAGCATATATCAAGCGGCACAAAGGGGAAAGCAAGCTGTTTATGAGGCTACTGCAACGTATGCGCAGGAGGGGAAGCTATTGCTAAACGCTCAAATTGGAGAAGATGTTTTAGGTCAGATTATAGATTCCAGAGTAAATAATGTAAACACAAATGTTGGAATAGAATTTCTTCCATCAGCTGCACCAGAATTTAATTGGTCCGCACCACAAATGACCATTGAATACCAAATGGATAAATTAAACTTCGATTGGAAAGTATTAAATGGTCAGTTTGAATTTATTCCAGGAGATATTGAAATATCAATTACTCAAATGCCAGATGTGCGTATTGAATACATAGGTGGGCCAATATATTTCCCTGCAAGTGCTGACCCAGACTATGTTCCAACAACTGATGTTCGTGCTTAAAACAAAATGAGGTGTTACAATGGAGATAAATGCAAAATACTTCTCACGCATAGAATATTCCGAGAAAGATATAGTAACCTTTGATGATGGACTTTATGGATTTAAGGATAAGAAAAAGTTTATACTTATTTGGTTTGAAAATACAAATGAGAATTTTCTTTGCTTGCAAAGCATAGAGGATGAAAACCTAGCTTTTCTTATGATAAATCCATATCATTTCCTTGAAGATTACGATGTGGTTTTGTCGGACGAGGATACACACAGCCTTGAAATTAACAATGTAGATAGTGTTCGCACGTATACTGTTTGCGTTATTAGCGATGATACAAGTAAAAGTACTGCAAATTTGAAATGTCCAATCATCATTAATTCTGAAAACAACAAGGCTAAACAGATTATTTTAGAGGAGTCTGCATATTCGTTTTATCAACCTTTTACCACAGCTTTAGCTAAGGAGGGATGATATATGCTTATTTTACAACGAAAAGTAGGAGAATCTATAATAATTGGTGATAATGTTACCATTACTGTGCAGTCGATATCGTCAGACAAGGTTAAAATAGCTATTGATGCACCCAAAGAAGTACAAATAATAAGAGAAGAGTTGAAAATAGCGGAAGAAAGCAACCGTGAAGCAGCATCTGTTTCTAGTACAACGTTGGATGCTTTTAAAAAACTTTTCCAAAAATAAAAAAAACCCAGCAAATGTTAAAATTTGTTGGGTTTTTTTGAATTTGCTATTTACTTTTTATTAAATGAGAGATATAATTAAATAATAAAAATTATCGTTTGAAGGGCGGAATGAATATGAACTTAAAAGGAACTAAGTCAGAAAAAAATATTAAAGCAGCATTAACAGGTGAATCACTTGCAAGGAATAAGTATACATTTTATGCTATGCAAGCCAAAAAAGAAGGATATGACGAAATTGCAGAAATGTATGAAAGAATGGCAAAAAATGAAAGTATGCATGCAAAAATTTGGTTTAGTATACTTAATGATGGTCTTGGTACTACAAAGGAAAATCTTGCGGATTCTGCAAAAGGGGAAAATGGTGAATGGATGACAATGTACCCAGAGTTTGCAAAAACTGCACGTGAAGAAGGGCTTGAAGAACTTGCGGTTATGTTCGAAAAAGTTGCAGAAATTGAAAAGGACCATGAAAAGACCTTTTTAAAAACATTGATGACAATGATGGCAACTGAAAAATCCAACGTGGAGGAAGACGCAGTTGAAGAAACACAGGAAATGCCAAAAGAGGACCATCATAAGGCTGCAAAGCAGCATGGTTACCGTTGTATGTTTTGTGGTGCAGTATTCGAAGATAGACCTGACGTATGTAATGTATGTGGTGCAATCGGGTCTTTTGAAAGATGTATTATAGAGGAATAACATTTAAAACTAAAAAAGTCAATATTGAAAGTGAAAAAGGATGTCCAAAAGGCACATAGACTGCGGCTTTTGGACATCCTTTAATTCAATTTGAAAACCTATAACCCTGTTGTTGATAAAATGTGAGGTATTCTTAACTTGTATGTCTGCAATGAGCAGTCTAATGGGCTACATATCTTTGTGTCTCTTCATGTAGATTGTTTTTTCTGCCGAACCTACATCATAAACAGTATCTTCATTTGTTTTATCTAAGTCAGGTCTTACACCGTCATAAATATTTTGAACTGGACTTAACTGAAGTGAAAAATTCCCAACAGCGGCATTCATTTTGTATACTTTAGAGTAAGCATCATACATAAGTTTAATCTGCCAAACACCTTCCCAGGTTTCTCCTTTTCTTAAATGTGGGTAACCGAATATTCCTGTTGATGGGTCTATATTAAATGCAGAACCTTGAAATGCAAATTGTCTCCAGTTTTTTGAAGGTTCATAATTAGCACAAGATATTTTTACGTATACAGGTACGTAAACTGAAATCATGTTACCGTCAGAAGGCATCCACATAGCCTCTTTCATTACTTTAAATTTGGAAGAGGTTATTAATTTATTATCCTTATTATTATACATCTGTGCTATCATATATCCAATGCAGTCTGGTACAGAGTGAGCACCATTACTGGAGGTTACAGAAAGAATATTTATATAATTTCCTACGGATATGGCATAAGCATTCTCTGTATCTTCTAAATAATTAACATTTGTTGTCTGCTTTACTAAATTATTAAACATTTCTTCTTGGGTCATTATATCATCTTCAGAGCCTTCTACATTGTTTTCCTTATCATATGGTAAATAACTTTCCTTCCAACCATTTTGGTCTACTACGGAGTTCCAGAAGGCTTCGCCGAATTTTGTATCGCAAAGGGTTTTATACTGTAAATCTACAGGAGTGTAGGCAACTTTTGATAAAGCCGGATTAGATGGGTATCGTGTTATGCCATTCCCTTGTGCAATTAAATTGTTTGACCAAGATTTATACACTGCGTCATATGCCCAATTTGGCACATCTGTTTGAATATATCTGAAGTATTTTGAATTTGCAGGCAAGTTTGTATTTCTAATTAGAGTTTTACCATCTGGTGCTAAATTTAATGAAAGGGGAATTTCTGCTGTGATTACCTTATTATCACTGTATGATTGTGAAGTTAATTCAAGTGGTTTGCTTACGCTAACTGTATTGGCAAAAACTGGACTTACAGTTGTTATACAGCAGGCACAAATAATTGCATAAGCTGAAATTTCTTTTAATTTTTTTATCATAATAGTTAATCCTCCTAATTTTTATTCATTTCGATACTAAAATTCAAAAGTCTTATTAAGAAGTGATTTTCACAAGAATACAATGGGAATAGTACCATAAAACTTCATAATATGCAATTTGATAATCATTAGATTTAGTAATTGAAGCTAGAAAAGGCAATGTTTTCAAGATGAAAACACTGCCTTTTTTGCACTCTGTTAATAATTTATGCGGTTTATTAAAGTTTTTGGTCTTGCTTTTTTCAAAAAGCAAGTGGGTTTGGGCAATGCCCAAGATTTATTTTAATTATTGTTTTTCTAAAAGCTCAATACCTTTATTAATACGTCTAATTGTTTCTTCACGTCCTAAAATGTCTGCAAGTTCAATTGCACCACCAGGAGAGGTAGGCTTGCCAGAAAGGGCAGTTCTTAAAGGCCAAAGCATTTGTCCGTTTTTAATGCCTTTTTCTTCAACAAGTGCCATCATACTGTCGTGAATTGCTGTTTCTTCCCACACTGGTAATGCTTCTAATACAGGTAAACAGGCTTTCAAGCTGTCTAAAGCTATTTCTTCTGTTGTTTTCATCTTTTTGTGAACATAAAGGTCTGTTCCGTATTCAGGCAACTGGTCAAAGAAATCTACTAAACCAGCTACGTCGTTAAGGGTTTCAAGTCTTTTTTGAAGTAATGCGGCAATCTTTTTGAAATCAAGGCTCTTGTTTCTAAGTGCTTCATCAAGCTTAGGCTGAACAAGGTCAAAATACTTATCAAAGTCCATAGCCTTAATGTATTCGCTGTTCATCCATGTAAGCTTAACAATGTCAAAAATAGATGGAGATTTGCTAAGGCCAGAAATTGTGAACTTCTGCTGTAATTCTTCAAGGCTGAAAATTTCTGTGTTGTCTGATGGGCTCCAACCAAGAAGGGCAATGTAATTCATAACTGCATCCACAAGGTAGCCTTTTGCAATTAAATCCTCAAAGGAAGCATCACCGTTACGTTTTGAAAGCTTATGCTGTGCATCCTTCATAACTGCTGGAAGGTGTACATAAACTGGTGCAGTCCAACCAAAAGCTTCATACAGCAAGTTGTATTTTGGTGTGGAAGAAAGGTACTCGCTACCACGCACTACGTGAGTAATATCCATAAGATGGTCGTCTATTACGTTGGCAAAATTGTAGGTAGGCATTCCATCACTTTTAATTAAAATTTGATCATCAAGCTCGCTGTTATCTACAGAGATACTTCCGTAAACAACATCATCAAAGGTGGTTTGTCCCTCTCTTGGCATTTTCTGACGTACTACGTAAGGTATACCGCTTTCAAGGTTTGCCTTAATTTCTTCTGGGCTAAGGTTCATACAGTGGCGGTCATAATGGGCAAAAGCAACACCTTCGCAGTTACTTTCTTTAAGGCTGTCAAGGCGTTCCTTTGTACAAAAGCAGTAGTAAGCCTGATCTTTTTCAATAAGTTCTTTAGCATACTGCATATACATTCCCTGTCGTTCGCTTTGAACATAAGGGCCGTAATTACCGCCAATATCTGGGCCTTCATCGTGTTTAAGACCAGTTAATTTAAGAGTATTATAAATAATGTCCACAGCACCTTCAACGAAGCGTTCCTGGTCAGTATCCTCTATTCTAAGTATAAATTTTCCGCCTTGAGATTTTGCAATAAGGTACTCGTAAAGGGCAGTTCTTAAATTGCCAATGTGCATATAGCCTGTTGGGCTTGGGGCAAATCTTGTTCTTATCTCCATTTGGGTTTCCTCCGTAATTAGTATGATTTATATAATTAACCAGTATATCACAAAAAAAATTAAAGGTCAAAAAATATGATTTTTCGCACATTCTCCTAAACGCCGAATGCCTGCTTCTAGCTTTTCATCGCTTACGTTAACAAAACAAAGACGAAGGTGATGGCTTTCTTCTCCATTTATATAAAATTGACTGCCGAGAGACAAAAGAACATTTTTTCCCACTGCTGACGAAAGAAGTGTTTCTGCAGGGATATTGCCTGTGTCTAACCAAAGGCTTATTCCTCCATTAGGTTTTGTGTATTTAAGGTATGGTTTAAGATAGCGGTCGGCATATTTAACGGCAGTTTTATATTTATCTTTGGCATAGGAGCGTATGGTTTTAATATGCTGTTGCCAAGAATTTTCTGTTAGGTAAATATCGAGTGCCTTTTGCAGAAAGCCGGAGGTTGAAATATCGGTAGTATATTTTGCAGTTACCATCTTTTGCAGTATTTTTTTTGGAAGAACCGCAAAGCCAATTCTTAACCCAGGCATTAATATTTTGGAAAAGCTTTTAATGTATACAACTCGGTTGCGGTTATCCAAGGCTTTAAAAGGTACAAGGGCTTCGTCTGTATAATTAAAGTCATAAAGATTATCGTCCTCTATAATAAAGAAGTTATATTTTTCTGCCATATCCAAAATTTTACGTTTTTTCACAGCAGAGTAGGTTATGCCTGTCGGCGTTTGAAAATATGCCATAACGTACAAAAATTTAGGATGGTACAGTTTTACAAGGTTTTCCAGTGCAGTTGTATCCATGCCGTCTGTTTCCATGGGTATTTCTATTATTTGACATCCGCGGCTTAAAAATGCACCTGCCGCACCGTAAAATGTAGGCTTTTCCATAAAGACAATATCGCCATAACTAATCATTGCTTTTGCCACAACGTCTATACCTTGTTGTGCACCTGAAAGAATTTGAACTGTTTCGGCAGTTGCAGTTATTCCGTAATATTTAAGGTAGGTGCATATGCTTTCACGCAGTGGGGCATAGCCTTGAGAATCCATTGTGCCAAATGCACCACCCTTTTCTCTATCCAGCAATATATCAAACGCCTGCTTAAATTCCGTTGTTGGAAAAAGTTCTTGTGGCAAAGATGTGCTGGTAAAATTAATTACACCCTCAGCGGGAATTGGGTTTTTAATAATGGTATTAATGTTTTCGTTTATAACAGGCTCTGGAATATTTTCCAAAGGAATTGGTGAAACAAAGGTGCCACTGCCTGTTTGGGAATAAACTGCTTTTTTGTTTTCAAGATATTTGTAGGCTGAAACAACGGTTACACTATTAACCTCAGCTTCTTTTGCCAACTTGCGTATAGGAGGGAGCTTTTGGTTTGCCGTCAGCTTTCCTTCTTCTATAAGATTAAATATATAGTCGCCCAATTGTTGATAAATGGGAATAGACGATTGTTTATCTAGGTTTAAGTTTTTATATAGGTTCATAAGTACCTCCAGATTTGCTTGCAAAATTTGTACCCATACAATTATACTATTATTTTTATGGTATTAACATATACTTTTCATATTTTTCATAAAATTATTGACAAGGGTATTTAATTAAAATATAATCTCTCCTATATGGAATAATAATATTAAATAAAGGCTATAAAAAGAAGAAGTAGGTTTGTAATTAACCATTACAGAGAAGGGATTGCGGAAGGTGTTCCGCACTGCTGAAATTTCCCTATGTGCGTTACAGGCTGAAGCAGTCTTTTTGGAGAATTGTCCGTGCTGTCCTGATTTAACAGGAACGTTACCTTTACGTTACAAAGGGTTTAAGGTGGTGTCTTTTTGGCACAACTAGGGTGGTACCGCGAGTAAGTTCTCGTCCCTACGCAGGGATGCAGGGCTTTTTTTATTGCAGAAAAGGAGATTATATTTTATGAAGAACATGGGTGTTAACGAAGTAAGAGAGAAATTTTTATCATTTTTTGAAAGTAAACAGCATTTAAGGTTGGCAAGTGCATCACTTGTGCCACATAACGACAACAGCCTTTTGCTTATTAACAGTGGTATGGCACCACTTAAACCTTTCTTTACAGGTCAGGAAGTTCCTCCTTCAAAAAGAGTAACCACTTGCCAAAAATGTATTAGAACAGGTGATATTGAAAACGTTGGAAAAACAGCACGTCATGGCACGTTTTTTGAAATGCTTGGTGATTTCAGTTTTGGAGATTACTTCAAAAGCGAAATTATTCCATGGAGTTGGGAATTTGTAACAAAGGTATTGGAAATTCCAGAGGACAAGCTTTATGTGACTGTTTATCAAGATGACGATGAAGCGGCTAAAATTTGGCATGAAGTTGTTGGAATTCCAAAGGAAAAGATTTTTTACATGGGCAAGGAAGATAACTTCTGGCAGCATGGTACAGGTCCTTGTGGTCCTTGTTCCGAAATTTATTACGACAGAGGGGAAGAATATGGTTGCGGCGAAGAGGGATGTACAGTAGGCTGTGATTGTGACCGTTACATGGAGTTTTGGAACCTTGTATTTACCCAGTTTAATGCTGAAACAGACGGCACATATTCAGACCTTGAGCATAAAAACATTGATACTGGCATGGGTCTTGAGCGTATGGCAACAATTATGCAGGGTGTGGATTCCATTTTTGACGTAGACACCATTAAGGCACTTCGTGATGAAGTTTGTAAAATGGCAAATATTGAATATATGACAGACCGCAAAAAAGATGTTAGTGTACGTGTAATTACCGACCATATTCGTTCTGTAACATTTATGACAGCAGACGGCGTTCTTCCTTCAAACGAAGGCAGAGGTTATGTTTTAAGACGTCTTTTAAGACGTGCGGCACGTCACGGAAAATTACTTGGTATTAACAATGAATTTCTTGCAACACTTTGTGATGTTGTAATTGAATGTTCAGGAGATGCTTACCCAGAGCTTAGAGAAAAACAGGACTATATTAAAAAGGTTCTTTCTGTAGAAGAAAACAGCTTTTACAAAACCATTGATAAAGGTATGGAAATTCTTAAAGCTGATATTGAAGAGATTAAGAGCAAGGGTGGAAAGGTTATGGAAGGCGAAAAATCCTTCCGTCTTTACGATACCTACGGTTTCCCTATTGACCTTACAAAGGAAATACTTGAAGAAGAGGGTATTGGTCTTGATGAAGAGGCTTTCCAAAAGGAAATGCAAATCCAGAAAAAGAGAGCAAGAGATGCTCGTGCTGAAAGCAATTATATGGGTGCTGACGAAACTGTTTACCATCAGCTTGATACAGCAATGGTTACAGAGTTTGACGGGTATTCAAAGACAGTTATTAACGATGCAAAGGTAATTGCTCTTGTTGCAAATAATGCCGTTACCGACAAAGCAGTTGTTGGTGATGAAGTTTCAGTTTTCCTTGATAAAACAGTATTTTATGCTGAAATGGGTGGACAGGTAGGCGACATTGGTACAATTAAAACCGACATGGGTACTGTTGAAGTTACAGACTGTATTAAAGTTATTGGCGGTAAAATTGCCCATATTGGTACAGTTGTAGACGGAAGTATTTCTGTAGGCGAAAAGGCTGAAAGTGCATATGACGTTAAAAACAGACTTTCAATCTCCAGAAACCACTCTGCTACTCATTTGCTTCAACAGGCACTTAGAGAGGTACTTGGAACACATGTTGAACAGGCTGGTTCTTATGTATCTGCCGATAGACTTCGTTTCGACTTTACACATTTTACTGCAATGACACCAGATGAAGTAAAAAGAGTAGAGGACATTGTAAACGAAAAGATTTATGAATCTGTTGAAATTGAAATTTCTGAAAAAACCATTGATGAAGCAAGAAAACAAGGTGCAACAGCACTTTTCGGTGAAAAATACGGCAGTGTTGTGCGTGTTGTAGACATGGGCGGATACTCTGTAGAGCTTTGTGGTGGTGTTCATCTTAAAAACACAGCACAGGTTGGTTCATTTAAGATTGTATCTGAAAGCGGTGTTGCCGCAGGCGTTAGACGTATTGAAGCCCTTACAGGTGCAGGTGCGGTTAAGTTCTACCAAGCACAGGAAGAACAGCTTAAAGAGGTTTGCAGAATTGTTAAGACCACTCCAGACAACATGGTTAAACGTATTGAAACCCTTATCCACGAGCAAAAAGAGTTGAGTCGTGAAATTGAACAGCTTAAAGCTAAAATGGCTGGCGAAGCCGCAGGAGATATTCTTAAAAACAAGGTTGAAATTGGAGGAATAAATGTTATTTGTGCTGAAGTTGCGGATGTTGACGGCAATGCCCTTAAAACTATGGGTGACGAGCTTAAAAACAAGCTTGGCAGTGCAGTTGTAGTTTTAGCAAGTGCCAAAGAGGGCAAGGTTAGCTTGCTTGCAATGGCAACTGACGATGCAGTTAAAAAAGGTGCTCATGCTGGAAATATTATTAAAGCAGTTGCGGCAGTTTGCGGTGGTGGCGGCGGCGGACGCCCTAACATGGCACAGGCTGGCGGAAAAGACGCAAGCAAGATTGGTGAAGCACTTGAAAAGGCACTTGAAATTATAAAGGAACAGATTTAAAACCTTAAAAAGACGGGCAGGAAGGTCAAAACCTTGGGCGTTGCCCAAACACACTCGCTTTTTGAAAAAAGCGAGACCAAAAACTTTATTAAAACCACATATTCATGTGGTTTTAGAAGGGTCAAGGTAGCAATGGCAAAGAAGTGCCATCTGTCCGCAGGACAGCTTTACGAAGAAAAGTGCTGACCAGGCAATGGCAAAGAAGTGCCATCTGTCCGCAGGACAGCTTTACGAAGAAAAGTGCTGACCAGGCAATGGCAAAGACATGCCATATGTCCGCAGGACAGCTTTACGAAGCAAAGTGCTGACCATACCCTTGTGGGTGTTTGAGGGCAAAGCCCTCAAGGTTTTGACTTTAAACCTTAAAAAGACTGTTCTGTAACTTTATTTTATTAAAGTTGCTGTCACAATTGGATTGTGGCGGCAACTTTTTGTTACATATTAGGATTTGGAAAGAGGACGTATTTGTGGTAAAGTATACACACAAAGACAATTGACCACGAAAGGAGGAAAAACTTGGATTTATTAAGCATTTTAAATGACCAGATAATATTTTTTGCAACTACACTGCTAGTTGGTTTCCTTTCGGTAAAATCTGGATTTATAACAAGCGAAAATGTAGATTCTCTATCCAAAATACTTTTAAGAATTATAGTACCATTTTTGGTACTTACTGTGGTAGGTTCCAGCGGTACAAGAAAAGAACTACTATCTATGATGCCGTTTTTTTGTGGGTCGGTTATTGCATTTTTCGTTCTGCTAGTGGTGGCAGCAGCTTCAGCAAAGCTTTTGGGCTACAAAAAGCCACTTGCAAATGTACATATATGTTCTTCAACCTTTGTAAACAGTGCACTGCTTGGCTATCCAATTGTAATTACTATGTTTCCCCAGGAATCAGGATTAGCTATTGCAACATTCCTTGTGGCAGAAACAATAATTATGTGGACAGTAGGCGTTGCAATACTTTCCGCAGGAAGTGGAAAAGGGAAAATAGACCTTAAAAAAATGGTAACCCCTGTAACCATAAGTCTTGTAATTGCTTTAGGTATGTTAATGCTAGATTTTCATCCTAAAGGAGTTGTGTGGGATAGCCTTCATGGAATTGGAGAAACCAACAAATATTTGGGGCTAATATACATAGGTGCAGACATTGGAAGACGTGGTTTTAAAAAGCTTTTTGAACGACCTAAGGTATTTTTGGTGTCCCCTTTTAAGCTTGTAATTTCACCTTTGCTGGTGTTTTTAGTATTGCGTGGTCTTAATTTCTTAAGCTATAATCATATAATGATACTTACTATTTTTTCAATGCTTCCGTCTATGATGATTATTACTATACTTTCACAGGAATATAACTGTGTACCAGAGTATGCTTCGGCGGCACTTTTAAGTACAACCGTAATAAGTCTTGCAACAATGCCCTTTGTATTTTGGTTAGTAACAACGGTATTATGAAAGAAGGATTAGAATGACAGAGGAAATTGCAGTGCTTACCCGTCAGATGGAAATATTGGCATCTCTTATATTTTTAGGATTTTTTGGGCAGAAGGCAAAGCTTTTAACTGATGAAAATATTGAGAATTTTCCATCAATAGTTACAAGGTTTATATTGCCTTTTATGCTTTTAACCTCTGTTGGCGGTGGTGGAAGCAGAGAACAGCTTTTTGGTATGTGGAAGTTTTTTCTATGTACAGTTTTTATGCTAAGCCTTGCTCTTTTAATCGGTTTTTGCGTTTCCCGAGTTATAGGCCTTAAACAGCCAACAAAAAATATGCACATTTTGGTTACTGCATTGGGTAACGGTGGGTTTATTGGCATACCTTTAGTTGCTGTTATATTTCCAGAAACTTCTGGGCTTGCAATAGCAGTTTTTGCCCTTGTGGAGGCAACAATTTACTGGGTTGTTGGTCCAGCAGTGGCAGACACAAGCAGCAAAGGCATAAACCTTAAAAATTTAGCAACACCAATGACAATTTCCATAGGGATAGGCTTGCTTTTGGTTATTTTAAATATAAACCTAGAGGGAAATGTTCTGTGGGACACTATGGTAAATGTAGGGGCAACCACAAAATATTTTGCCGCAATTTATATAGGCTTGGATTTTGGAAGGAAAGGGTTTAAGGTGTTGTTTGCAAAGCCAAAGGTTTTTATAGCAATGCCATTTAAACTGCTTGTTTTTCCCATTATTACCTATTTGCTTTTTGGCAAAACAGGAATTTTGTATGGCGACCAGCTTATAATGCTTGTAATTTTAACAGGAACGCCTACAGGCATGGCAGTGCCATTGCTAGCAAAACAGGCAAACAGCGACGAGGCTTATGCAACGGCAGGAACAATGGTATGCACATTGCTTTGCATTGTTACACTACCTTTTGTAATGTGGCTGACAACGCATTTGTAAATAGTGTTAGAAACGAAAAGCTTGCTTTTCTTAAATATTAAATTAAACTAGGGGGTTTTACAGTGGTTAAATTATACGATGGCGGTGCTTATCTTTTAAACGGCACCCAAATTATTGCAGATGACAGTAACGCAGAGGCAATTATTAAAAGTCAAACAGGTTCAGCAATTTCCAAAGCAGAGGCTTCAAAAAATACTATGGCATATTCAATACTTACAAGCCATAACACAACCGATAATTCAGACAAGCTTAAAATTAAGTTTGATGCTATGGCAAGCCACGATATAACCTATGTTGGAATTGTTCAAACAGCACGTGCAAGCGGACTAGAGAAATTTCCTGTACCATATGTGCTTACTAACTGCCATAACTCGCTTTGTGCCGTTGGCGGAACAATAAACGAGGACGACCATTTATTTGGTCTTAGCTGTGCAAAACGCTATGGCGGTATTTATGTACCTGCACATCAGGCGGTAATTCACCAGTATATGCGTGAAATGATGAGTGGCGTTGGCAAAATGATTTTAGGAAGTGACAGTCACACTCGTTATGGTGCATTAGGAACAATGGCTATTGGTGAAGGTGGTCCAGAGCTTGTTAAACAGCTTTTAAATAAAACTTATGACATTGACCGTCCACAAGTTGTTGGTGTTTATCTTACAGGCAAGCCAGCACCATTTGTTGGCCCACAGGATATTGCGTTGGCAATTATAGGTGCAGTTTTCGACAATGGTTATGTTAAAAACAAGGTTATGGAATTTGTTGGTGACGGAATTGAAAACCTTAGCACAGACTACCGTAACGGTATTGATGTAATGACAACAGAAACTACATGTCTTTCTTCTGTATGGAAAACAGATGAAGAAGTTAAAAAATGGTATACAGTTCATGGAAGATTAGAGGACTTTAAACTTCAACAGCCAGGAGAGATAACATACTACGATGGTATGATTTGCGTTGATATGTCACAAATTAAGCCAATGATTGCTATGCCTTTCCACCCAAGCAACATTTATACCATTGATGACTTGAACGCAAACCTTATGGACATTTTGGACGAGATTGAAAAAACAGGTGCTAAGCAGCTGGATAACGACACTGTTACTTTCACCCTTAAAGATAAGGTTAAAAACGGACGTTTACAGGTTGAACAGGGCGTTATTGCAGGCTGTGCCGGTGGTACTTACGAAAAT
>JAQVIB010000202.1 GCA_028695945.1 Lachnospiraceae bacterium | reverse complement strand
GGATTAAGCATCCATATTCCCGGAAGGGTAAAGGCTAATCCACCTGCAACCATAGACCCTGCACTCATTATGGTGTGTGTTACGTTTATTTCGTTAAAGTTTGTGTTACCGCAGGCTTTAAGCGAGAACATTGAAACCAAGGCAACAAACATTATTGGCCAAGGCAATGAACTTAACTTAAGTGCAATAAACATGGAACTCATGGTAAGGATAATTGCACCTATTATACCTATTATTATGCCTCGAAGGGTAAATTGCTGGCTGAAACTATTGGCATACTTTGTGGTATTTGTACTTTGTGACATATAAATTCCTCCTTAAAATGTCGTAACTTTATAAATGAGATAAAATGGGTAATTTATACAATTGTATGTATATGTGTAAGGTAACATGTTTAGATTAATGTGTCAAACCTTGATAAACAAAAATCTTTCGCTGAAAAATACTTGTTTTGGGCTTGAAAAGTAGAAATTTTATTCCTTATTGGAAAATATTTACACATAATTCTAATTCCATATTTCTAAATTATTTAAACCTTCTCGGCAAATAATAAAAATAAACAAAAAAACGGATAATATTTTATTCATAAAGCATAAATTCTTGTGTAATTATTTTGTATTGTTCTGTCAATTTGGAAATTCTAGTTCATACAAAAGGTTGAAATGTTACGGTAAAAGAATGAAATGAGAATAAGAAATACTATTTCTTGGTTGAATTATTATTTCAAAGTATTATAATGAAGTCAGTACATATTTTGCAAAAAGGCAAATTGGGCTGAAATTGACAGAAGGCAGATGGTGTTTAAATGGTAAAGGATTTAACAGTGGGAACTCCATCCAAAACATTGTGGATGTATACAGTACCGCTGGTTTTAAGTACAATTTTTCAACAGTTGTATACTATGGCGGATAGTATGATTGCAGGAAAGTATGCAGGTAAAGCGGCACTTGCGGCAGTTGGGGCCTCATACCCCATAACTATGATTTTTATAGCACTTGCCGCCGGCACAAATATAGGCTGTTCTGTGGTTATTTCTCAGCTTTTTGGAAGTAAAAAAATGGAAGGCATGAAAACTGCCGCGTATACATCTATTGTTTCTACCTTTGCATTAAGTGTATTTATGACCGTTTTAGGTGCATTTTTTTGTAGCGGAATGATTAAAATGCTAAATACGCCGCAGGATATTTTTTACGAAAGCTCACTTTATTTGCGGATTTATATTTTTGGTGTTGTATTCCTTTTTATGTATAATACCTGTAATGGAATATTTACGGCATTGGGTGATTCTAAAACGCCATTATATTTTCTTATAATGTCATCTGTTTTTAATGTTGTGCTGGATTTAGTTTTTGTAATTAAATTTAAGTGGGGTGTTGCAGGTGTTGCGTGGGCAACATTTATTGCACAAGGTGTTGCTGGAGTGATGGCGTTTTTTGTACTTATAAACAGGCTTAAAAAAATTGAAACTAAAGGCAAGGTAAGCTTTTTTTCAATTGGTATGCTAAAAAGAATTTCTGTTATGGCGGTGCCTAGTGCCTGTCAAAAAAGTTTTGTTTCTGTTGGAAACCTTATGATTCAAACCCTTGTAAACAGTTTTGGTTCAGATGTTATTGCGGGTTTTTCAGCAGGAATGAGGATTAATACATTTGTTGTAACCAACATAATTACCCTTGGAAACGGACTTTCTGGTTATGTGGCACAAAACTATGGGGCATGCAAGGTGGATAGGGTTAAGGAAGGCGTTAAAGCAGGATACATAATGATGTCAGTATTTGCATTAGTTTCTACATTAATATTAATGCTTTTTCCTGGCCAACTTATGGGTCTTTTTGTTGACCCAACTGAAGGTTTAGCTGTAATTGATGTGGGTGCAAAATTTTTAAGGGTTGTTGCACCGTTTTTTGTGGTTGCGTGTCTAAAAATTTGTTGTGATTCCGTTTTAAGAGGAACAAGTTGTGCTGTACCGTTTATGGTTACAACATTTGCAGACCTTATATTAAGAGTTGGGCTGTCCTTTATACTGGTGGATAGCTTTGGCGAAATGGGTATTTGGTATTCGTGGCCAATAGGCTGGGCAATAGGTGCGGTACTTTCTTTTATATTTTATAAGTCTGGAATTTGGAACAAAGCTAAAACTGAATAAGCAACCATCATACATAAATTTTACATAAATTTTACATTGAGGTGTATATGGATTTTACTTGCAACAGATACTATACTTGTGGCACTTTATAGTGTAAAATTTGTGTAGAATATTTTTCAAGGAGGAAATATAAAATATGGATATATTTAGCGTGCTTTCTTTAATTGGAGGGCTTGCACTGTTTTTATTCGGAATGAATGTAATGGGTAGTGCCTTAGAAAAACAGGCAGGTGGAAAGCTAAAAATTATTTTAGAAAAGCTTACATCAAGCCCAATCAAAGGATTCATTTTAGGTGTAGGGGTTACTGCGGTTATTCAAAGTTCTTCCGCTACAACCGTTATGGTAGTTGGCTTTGTTAATTCAGGCTTGATGAACCTTAGGCAAGCAATAGGCATTATTATGGGTGCCAACATAGGTACAACGGTTACATCATGGATTTTAAGCTTATCAGCACTGGAAAGCAGTAGTATGATTATTAAGCTTATGAAACCAACCTCTTTTGCACCAATTTTGGCGGCAATTGGTATTGGGTTCTACATGTTTTCTAAAAGTGATAAAAAGAAAAATCTTGGTACTATTTTCCTTGGATTTACGGTACTTATGACAGGAATGGAGATGATGAGTGCCGCAGTTAAGCCCTTAGCGGAAGTTCCTGAATTTACAAATATTTTACTTCTATTTTCCAATCCCATTTTTGGTGTTTTAGCCGGAGCAATACTTACAGCGGCTATACAAAGTTCCTCAGCTTCCGTAGGTATTTTACAGGCATTATCCAAAACAGGTGCAATTACATTTGGCAGTGCAATTCCTATTATAATGGGGCAAAATATTGGTACATGTATTACAGCACTTTTAGCTGGTGTTGGTGCAAGCAAAAATGCAAAACGTGCATCTATGGTGCATTTGTATTTTAACATAATTGGTACAATTTTATTTATGATAGGTTTTTACAGTCTTAATGCAATAATCAAGTTCAGTTTTATTAACGATTCTGTGAATGCTTTTAACATTGCAGTTGTGCATACACTTTTTAACCTTATTGCAACGGCTGTTATGCTTCCATTCACAAGCTTACTTGAAAAACTTGCCTGTCTTACTGTTAAGGATGATGTTGAGGACGAGGAATTTCAAATGCTGGATGACAGACTTTTGGCAACACCATCTGTTGCAGTTTATCGTTGCAAAACCATTGCAGACAAG
>JAQVIB010000019.1 GCA_028695945.1 Lachnospiraceae bacterium | reverse complement strand
AAAGTATAGCCTTGACCTTACAAAGGGCATAATTAAAGGTGAATACGCTACAGAAGAGGAAACAGCACAGGCAATTAAAGCCATGTATGACCAAACAGGCTATGTAATGGACACACACACTGCGGTTGCTTATGCGGCATACGAAAAATACAAAAATGCTACAGGTGACCAAACAAAAACAGTTATTGTTTCCACCGCTAGCCCATACAAGTTTACAAAGGACGTACTTGTATCCATTGACAAAAAGTATGAAGCAATGGATTTCTTCCCACTTATGGGTGAACTTGAGAAATTATCTGGAGTTGAAATGCCAATACCTATTAAAGGCATTGAAAGCAGACCAATTTTACACAGCACAGTAATTGAACGTGATAATATAAAAGACTTTGTTAAGGAACACTTAACGAAGTAAGACAGATTACAAACCTTGGGCGTTGCCCAAACCCACTTGCTTTTTGAAAAAAGCAAGACCAAAAACTTTATTAAAACCGCATAATTATGCGGTTTCAGTTGGGTCAAGGGTTTGACTTTGTCTATAAAGTAATAAAAATTGATTTTCACAATTCTTAGGAGGATAAATTTTAATGAACATTCATCAGTTAACTACCAACACCATAAGATTTTTAAGTGCAGAGGCAATTGAAAAGGCAAACAGCGGTCACCCAGGGCTTCCTTTAGGTAGTGCACCTGCGGCATATACATTGTTTAGCCAGCACATGGCACATAACCCTAAAAACCCAAACTGGAGCAACAGAGATAGGTTTGTTCTTAGTGCAGGTCATGGTTCTGCCCTTATTTACTCAATCCTTCATTTGTTTGGATATGGCACAACTATTGATGATTTAAAAGCATTCCGTCAGAAGGGAAGCAAAACACCAGGTCATCCAGAATTTGGAATGACAGTTGGCCTTGAAACAACAACAGGGCCTCTTGGTCAGGGTATTGCAAATGCAGTTGGTTTTGCCCTTGCAGAAAGCCATCTTGCGGCAGAATTTAATAAACCTGGTTATGATGTTGTAGACCACTATACCTTTGCACTTTGCGGTGACGGATGTTTAATGGAGGGTGTTTCTGCGGAAGCGGCTTCACTTGCAGGAACTATGGGTCTTGGCAAGCTGATTCTCCTTTACGATTCAAACAATATTTCCATTGAAGGAAGTACAGAAACAGCATTTAACGAAAACGTAAGGGCTCGTTTTGAAGCTTACGGTTGGCAGACACTTCTTGTTGAGGACGGAAATGACCTTAATGCTATAAGCACAGCAATTGACGTAGCTAAGCACGAAACAGCTAGGCCTACATTAATAGAAATTAAAACACTTATTGGTTTTGGTGCACCAAACAAACAGGGTAAGGCATCAGCACATGGCGAGCCTTTAGGTGCAGATGAAATTAAAGCGGCAAAAGTAAACCTTGGTTGGGAACATTCAGACGAATTTTTTGTGCCACAAGAAGTTAAGGAGCATATGGCGACCCTTATACAAAAGGGTGTTGATGCAGAGGACAGATGGAATGCAATGTTTGCACAATATTGCGATAACTACCCTGCAATGAAAGAAAAATGGGAAATTTTCAATAGCAAAGACCTTCCAGTAGACTTGCTTAACAATGAAGATTTTTGGACATATGAAGGCGACCTTGCAACACGTGTTTCCTCTGAAAAGGTACTTCAAAAGCTTTCAAAGTTAATTCCAAACCTTTTTGGCGGTTCGGCAGACCTTGGCCCTTCAAATAAGTCTGTTATGAAAGACAGAGAGTACTATTCAAAGGAAAATCCAAGTGGCTCAAATGTTCACTTTGGAGTGCGTGAATTTGCAATGACAGCAATGGCTAACGGGTTGGCACTTCATGGTGGGTTAAGACCTTACATCGCAGGATTTTTTGTATTCAGCGATTACATGAAAGCAGGTATGCGTCTTTCAGCACTTATGGGATTGCCTGTAATAAGCATTATGACACACGATTCTATTGGCGTGGGTGAGGACGGTCCTACACATCAGCCAATTGAGCATCTTGCGGCATTAAGAAGTATGCCAAACTACACGGTTATTCGCCCATGTGACTCTAAAGAAACAGCGGCGGCTTGGTATATGGCACTCACAAGGAAAACAAGTCCAACAGCGTTGGTTTTAACAAGACAGAACTTACCTTTACTTGCCGAAACAGGTAAAGAGGCTTTAAGGGGTGCGTATATCCTTAAAGACAGCCAAGGCACACCAGATGTAATTTTAATGGCAAGTGGCTCTGAGGTTGAGTTGATTTATAAAGCATACGATGTTCTTGCAGAAAAAGGCATTAAAGCAAGGGTTGTTTCAATGCCAAGCTGGGAAGTTTTTGAAGAACAGACCGACGATTACAAGGAAAGCGTACTTCCTAAGGCGGTAAGAAACAGAGTGGCAGTTGAGGCGGCTTGTGAGTTCGGTTGGCACAAATACATTGGTCTTGATGGAGAAATTATCTGCATGGAAGGCTTTGGAGAAAGTGCACCAGCTGGTTTACTTTTTAAAGAATTTGGCTTTACAGTAGAAAACGTGGTAGAAAAAGCAATGAAAGTTTGCGGTAAATAAATTTAAGGATAAAAACCTTGAGCGTTGCCCAAACCCACTCGCTTTTTGAAAAAAGCGAGATCAAAAACTTTATTAAAACCGCATATTCATGCGGTTTTAGAAGGTTAAGGTAGCAATGGCAAAGACGTGCCATCTGTCCGCAGGACAGCTTTGGGTCGCAAAGTGCTGACTGAGCAATGGCAAAGACGTGCCATCTGTCCGGAGGACAGCTTTGCGTAACAAAGTGCTGACCAATGCAATGGCAAAGACATGCCATCTGTCCGCAGGACAGCTTTGGGAAGCAAAGTGCTGACCAGTGAAACCCTTGTGGGTGTTTGAGGGCAAAGCCCTCATGGTTTTGACTTTTGTATATTCGAACCCCTTGCATAGCAAGGGGTTCTTTAAAAAGTCGATATAGGTATTATTTTGTTATTTCATAAACAATGTTGTAACGTTAACGAATAATTAGCATGCTAAATATTGTTGTTTAGTTAACGAAGTTTCAATAAAAAAGAGGTGAATTTAGTTGAGAATGTTTATAGCCATAGAGTTTGAGCCAGAAGTGCGAGAATATCTTAGCGAAGTACAAAAAAAACTTCTGCCTGTAAGCCGCAGGGGAAATTTTACTGATAAAGATAACCTACATCTTACTTTGAAATTTATTGGTGAGGTGGAAAGAGATGATGTTGATTACTTGGCACAGGCGGTGCGTGAAGTTGGAAGTGCAAACAAGTGCTTTAGTTTAAACCTTAGTCACCTTGGTTTTTTTCCAAAGGGTAACCGCACTATAGTTTGGGCAGGAATTGAAGAAAGCAAACCACTTTTAAGAATGTTTTTAGGGCTTGAAAAAAGCCTGATGAAACAGGGGTTTTCCAGAGAACGCAAGGGTTTTAGCCCGCATATTACTTTGGGTCGAGAAGTGGATTTAACAGAAAAGTTTGATACAATAAAAGCACAAATTCCACTTGAGAAAAAGCAAATTAAGGTAACAAAAATTTCATTGATGGAAAGCAAACGCATGGGTGCAAAGTTGGTATACAAGCCAGTATTCGTGCAGTTGTTAAAATAGCTAACAAAATGGGTATATTGTTAGAATTAACATAGGTACATTTGGTACATTTTTACAAAAAAAATAGTAGCTATCTTTATTGTATTAAAATACGGTAAAGATAGCTATTTTTTTTGTTGAAAATAGTACTTTGTACTGTTAAAAATACATTCCAGGGGTAACGGGGTTAACGAAAAACCTTGACAATTATGTGTCAATTGGAGTAACATATAATTTATAAAAACGATGTTTTTAATATCAAAAATGAAGTATATTTCAGTGAGGGGCTACATAAAATGCCTGTGCAGTATGGTTTTTAATATGCAAGTAACCTTTTTACTAATAAGGAAAGGTCTTTAAAATTTTTGCATGTTTAGAAAATTTTGAGAAAAACCAGTCTAAGTTTAATTTATCTATTTAATTAAGGAGGAAAAATTAATGGATTTTACATTATCAAATGAACACAAGTTATTACAAGAAATGTACAGAAAATTTGCAGAAACCGAAGTAAAACCGTTGGCAGAAGAAGTTGACGAGGAAGAAAGAGCTCCTATGGAAACTGTTGAAAAATTAGCTAAGTACGGTATGCTTGGTATTCCTTTTCCTAAAAAATATGGTGGACAGGGTGCTGATAATTTAGCTTACTCTATGTGCGTTGAAGAACTTGGTAAAGTTTGTGCAACTACATCTGTTATTGTTTCTGCACATACATCACTTTGTGCTAACCCAATTTACGAGTTTGGTACAGAAGAACAGAGAATGAAATACCTTGTTCCTCTTGCAAAAGGCGAAAAAATTGGTGCTTTCGGCTTAACAGAGCCAGGTGCTGGTACAGATGCTTCAGGTCAGCAGACAAAGGCTGTACTTGACGGTGACAACTGGATACTTAATGGTTCAAAAATATTTATTACAAATGCAGGTTTTGCTGATATTTTCATCATCATTGCCATGACAGATAAATCTATTGGAACAAAGGGCATTTCTGCATTTATTGTAGAAAAAGATTTCCCTGGTTTCTCAATTGGTAAGCACGAGAAAAAGATGGGTATTAAAGGTTCATCAACATGTGAATTAATTATGGAAAACTGTATTGTTCCAAAGGAAAACCTTTTGGGTCAAGTTGGCAAGGGCTTTGGTATTGCAATGAAAACCCTTGATGGCGGACGTATTGGTATTGCTTCACAGGCACTTGGTATTGGCGAAGGTGCTCTTGATGAAACAATTAAATATGTTAAAGAAAGAAAACAGTGCGGCAAACGTCTTTCTCAGTTCCAGAACACTCAGTTTGAAATTGCGGATATGAAAACAACACTTGATGCAGCACAGCTTTTGGTTTACAGAGCAGCTTGCTGTAAAGATGCAAAGGGCAACTACGGTCCATTAGCAGCTATGGCAAAATTATTTGCGGCAAACACTGCAAGCGATGTAACAAGAAGATGCTTACAGTTACACGGCGGCTATGGCTACACAAGAGAGTACCCAATTGAAAGAATGATGCGTGATGCCAAAATTACAGAAATTTATGAAGGCACATCAGAAGTTCAGAAAATGGTAGTGGCCGCATCTCTTAAAGTAAACTAATTAGGAAGGAGAATATATATTATGAAAATAGTTGTATGCGTAAAGCAAGTACCAGACACAACAGAAGTTAAACTTGACCCAGTAACAAATACTCTTATAAGAGATGGCGTACCAAGTATTATAAATCCAGACGACAAAGCAGGCATTGAGGCCGCTTTACAATTAAAAGAAAAACTTAACGATGGTTCTACAGTAACTATCGTTTCCATGGGACCTCCTCAGGCAGACGTAGCTTTAAGAGAGGCTTTAGCTATGGGTGCTGATGAGGCTTACCTTTTATCAGACAGAGCTTTTGGTGGTTCTGATACATTTGCTACATCAACAATTATCGCCGCAGGCTTAAAGAAAGTTGGCTACGATATTATTATTACAGGACGTCAGGCTATTGACGGAGATACAGCACAGGTTGGCCCACAGATTGCAGAACATCTTGGCATTCCACAGGCAAGCTACGCAGAAGAAATTAATGTTGAAGGCAACAAAGTAGTTGTAAAAAGACAATATGAAGACAGACATCATATTCTTGAGCTTCCTATTCCTTGCCTTGTAACAGCACTTGCAGAACTTGCAGCACCAAGATATATGTCAGTTGCAGGCTGTTTTGATGCTTACAGGGCAAAAGAAGTTAAAACACTTGGTTTTGAAGACCTTAAAGATGGTTTTGACCCAGCAAACATCGGTCTTAAAGGTTCTCCTACAAACGTATTTAAGTCATTTACAAAACAGGCAAAAGGTGCAGGCGAAATTCACAAAGAAATTTCTGCTGAGGATGCAGTAGCTACAATTATTGCTAAGTTGGAAGAAAGACACATAATATAATAGAAGGAGGAGAACCCTACGATGAGTAAAGACGTATATGTATTAATGGAACAAAGAGATGGAGAAATCCAAAAGGTTGGCATCGAACTTCTTGGGGAAGCTACAAAGCTTGCTGGAGATTTAGGACAGAAGGTAGTTGCTATCCTTTTAGGTTCAAATATTAAAGATAAGGCTGAAAAATGCATTCGTTATGGTGCAGACAAGGTTGTTGTTGTGGATGCTCCAGAACTTGAAGAATACCTTACAGAGCCTTATGCTAAGGCACTTACACAAATTATTAAAACACATGAGCCTGAAATCATCCTTTTTGGTGCTACTTCAATTGGTCGTGACCTTGCACCAAGGGTTTCAGCAAGAATTCACACAGGCTTAACAGCAGACTGTACAGGCCTTGCTATTGCTGAAGACACAAAGTTACTTATGATGACTCGTCCTGCATTTGGCGGTAACATAATGGCAACAATTATGTGTAAAGAACATAGACCACAAATGGCTACAGTTCGCCCAGGCGTTATGAAAGCACTTACAAAAGATGCTTCAAGAAAAGGCGAAATTGAAGAAATTAAGGTTGAATTTACTGCAGCAGATACAGCTGTAAAAATTAGAGAAATTGTTAAAGATACAAAGAAGGCAGTTGATATTACAGAAGCTAAATACCTTGTATCTGGCGGACGTGGTATTGGCAGTGCAGCAGGGTTTGATATGTTAAAAGAACTTGCAGAGGTTCTTGGCGGCGAAATTTCTTCATCAAGAGCAAATGTTGATGCTGGTTGGATTGACAGAAGCAGACAGGTTGGACAGACAGGCAAAACAGTTCGCCCAGACCTTTATGTGGCTTGCGGTATTTCAGGTGCAATTCAGCATGTTGCTGGTATGGAAGGTGCTGAATACATTATTGCTATTAATAAAAATGACACCGCACCAATTTTTGACCTTGCAGATTTAGGTTTTGTTGGCGATGTTAAGGCAATTATACCTAAATTAACAGAAGCACTTAAAAAATACAAGGAAGAAAAGGCTGCACAATAGGTTTAAAATTCATAAATTAATTAAAACTATGGGCAGGATGCACAAAAATGCATCCTGTCTATTTTTGTTACTTGCCTAAAAGTTGTATTTAATGTTATTATTTAGTTCGGTAAAAAATATACTAAATAGAGTTTTGTAGAGGTGTATTCAAGCAAAAAGACTGAAAGCAAACAGAAACAAACAAAAGAATGATTGAATTAACTTTTGCTTGTTTGTATTTGTTTGGGGGAATAAATATGAAAGGAGAAGTCATTATTTTAAAAAAGATAGACAAATTTTTTAATGTAACGAAGGATGGTTCATCTATCCGAACAGAGGTTTTTTCAGGTATAACAGCATATTTTACAATGGTGTACATTCTTTTTCTTGTACCCAACACAATTATGGCCTCATTTCCTGAAGCCTACGATGCATCAGGTGAGCTTATTGCAACTGCAATTTTATCTAACGGAGTTACAGCACACCAAATGCTGGTATCGCTAACAATGGTGTCGTGTATTACAGCTGCAATTGGTACCTTCATAATGGCGATGTATTCTAATTTACCATTTGCACAGGGACCCAGCCTTGCAATAAGTACATTTGTTTCTTACACAATATGCTTGAGAATGGGGTATACCTACAACGAGGCACTTGCAGCTATTTTTTTAAGCGGTATTACATTTTTTATTGTAATAATACTTGGCTACGAGAAAAAAATACAGGATGCAATACCAACAAATATTAAGTTTTCCGTTACAGCAGGTATAGGACTATTTATTGCTTTTATGGGAATGCAAAAAGCTCATTTGGTAGAGGCAAATAGTAATCACTTGGTTCAGCTTGTTAGCCTTTCTTCATTCAACTATGATGCGAAAAGTGCACTTTTATGCCTTTTCGGTATAATTTTGATTGCTGTAATGCTAATTAAACATGTTCATGGTGCTATTTTAATTGGTAAGCTTGTTTGTATTGTTGTGGCAATACCAATTGGGCTTGTTAAATTTAAAGGCGTTACCATGAGTTTGGAAAGCTTAGAAGTTATTGCAACTGCACTTAGAATGGACTTTGTAGGTCTTTTTACACCACATAATGGCTATGGTATTGCTGGTGCAATTCTTTCGGTAGTGGTAATTGTAAGTACCTTGTGTATTATGGATGTTTTCGAAACCCTTGGTACAATTATAGCTACTGACTATATTATAACCCTCAGTAAAGAGGGTAACCTTTTGGATCGTTTCCACAAAGTGCTTAAGGTTGATGCTATTTCAACATCACTTGGTGCGGCTTTTGGTATAACAAATGTTTCTACGTATGTTGAAAGTACTGCAATGGCTTTGGAAGGCGGGCGAACAGGTCTTTCAGGTGTTGTTACGGCAATTTTATTTTTGTTCACCATTTTTATTACACCCTTTGCTTCGGCAATTCCTTCGGCAGCAACGGCAACAACACTTATTATGAGTGGTATACTAATGATGAATGTAATTAAGTTTGTCAATTTTGACGATATTGAACAGGCATTACCAGCATTTCTTACAATGGCAATGATGCCACTTACATATAGCCTTGTAATTGGTATAGCATTAGGACTTATTTCACACACACTTATTATGGTGTTTACTGGTAAAGCACGCCTTATTAATAAAGGAACTTACGTTTTGGCAGTTATATTTATGCTTCAGTTCTTTATGATACAGTAAAAGTTTTACTGATGGTAATTTTTTAAAGTTAGAATTTAATTTTTTTTTGTTAAAGATTACCATTGAATTGGTGGCAACGGTATGCTAAACTGTTACTCAATTGAATAGCAAGTCTTCAGGGCGGGGCGTAATTCCCCACCGGTGGTATAGCCCACGAGCCGTAAGGCAGGATTCGGTGTAATTCCGAGGCCGACAGTATAGTCTGGATGAGAGAAGATTATTGATTGTGTTTTTTACATGATATTTTTTATGCTCTGAAATGTTTATTTACATTTCAGAGCATTTTTATTTTATCAATGTGAAAGACATTGGTTTGTATTTTAAATCCCTGAGAATAATATTCTTAGGGATTTTTTTATTAAACTGGGAGATGAGCATATGGATTTTGAATTTTTTATGCACCGTGCCATTGAACTTGCAAAAAAGGGAACTGGATATGTTAATCCAAATCCTTTAGTGGGTGCGGTTATAGTAAAAAATGGAAAGGTGATTGGGGAAGGGTACCATGAAAAATACGGACAGCTTCACGCTGAAAGGAATGCCTTAGCCAATTGCATTGAAAGTGCAGAGGGTGCAACCATATTCGTAACCCTTGAGCCATGTTGCCACTATGGAAAAACGCCGCCATGCACAGAGGCTATTATTGAAAGCAAAATAGCAAAAGTGGTTATAGGTTCTAAAGACCCAAACCCAAAAGTAGCAGGAAAGGGTATAGAAATTTTAAAAAATGCGGGCATAGAGGTTATTGAGGGCATACTTAAAGAAGAATGCGACAAGATTAATGATGTATTTTTCCACTATATTTCAACAAATATGCCTTTTGTGGCAATGAAATATGCAATGACTATGGATGGAAAAATTGCAACGTATACTGGTAAATCCCAGTGGATTACAGGGGAAAAAGCAAGGCAGACAGTACAGGAAAGCCGAAACAGGTATTCCGCAATTATGGTTGGAGTGGGAACAGTTTGTAAAGACGACCCACTTTTAACTTGCAGAATTGAGGGTGGAAGAAACCCAATTAGGGTTGTTTGCGACACAAACCTTAGTATTCCCCTTGCCAGTAAAATTGTTCAAACGGCAAAGGATATACCTACAATTATTGCTTGCAGTTCTTCAGAAAAAGAGAAAATAACTAGTTTGCAGAATTATGGATGCCAAGTAGCAATTCTTCCAAAGGACGGAAAACACGTTAACATTATGGAAGTTATTAAATTTTTGGCGGACAAAAAAATAGACAGCGTACTTTTAGAAGGTGGCGGAGAACTTAATTTCAGTGTGTTGAAAAGCGGTTTGGTAAGCAAAGCAGAGGTTTACATTGCACCTAAAATATTTGGCGGACGTGATGCAAAAACTGCTGTTGAGGGAAACGGTGTTGAAGAAGTAGACATGGCATATTATTTTGAAAAGCCAATGGTTACCATGATAGACAGTGATGTGTTTTTGGAATACTACAAAAAAGAGGTGAAGGCAGATGTTTACAGGCATAGTTGAGGAAAAAGGGAGAATTAAGGCTATAAAAAAAGGAACCTCATCCTCTCGCCTTATTATAGAGGGAAATATAATTTTCAGCGACCTAAAACTAGGCGACAGCGTTGCAATTAACGGTGTGTGTCTTACGGCAAGCGAAATCTCGGGAAACACATTCACAGCGGATGTTATGCACGAAACCCTTAAAAGAAGCAATTTGGGCAGCCTAAGCACTGGTAGTGTGGTGAATATGGAACGTGCCATGTCGGCAGAAGGTCGTTTTGGTGGTCACATAGTTTCTGGGCATATAGATGGAACAGGCGTAATAAGAGGCAAGAAAAGAGATGACAACGCAGTATGGATTACCATTAACACCGCGGCAGAAATATTAGGGCTTATTGTAGAGAAAGGTTCAATAACCATTGACGGAATTAGCCTTACAGTAACAGAGGTAACAGGGTCAAGCTTTTCAGTATCGGTTATACCTCACACTGCAATTAGCACAACCATTTTGGATAAAGAGGTTGGACAAACCGTAAACCTTGAAAACGATGTAATAGGCAAGTATGTGGAACGTTTGCTTGGCAAAAAAAACATAGAAAGCAAAGACAGCAGAATAACCCGTGACTTTTTAATGAATAATGGTTTTTAACATAGGAGGAATTAAAATGTTTGAATACAACACAATTGATGAAGCGTTAGAAGATTTAAGAGCAGGTAAAATTGTTTTAGTAACAGATGATGAGGACAGGGAAAACGAGGGCGACATGATTTGTGCCGCAGAGTTTGCAACCACCGAAAACATAAACTTTATGGCAAGTAAGGCAAAAGGGCTAATATGTATGCCAATGAGCAAAGAACTTACACAAAAACTGGGTCTTGGGCAGATGGTGGATAACAATACCGATAACCATTCAACTGCGTTTACTGTTTCCATTGACCATGTGGACACAACAACAGGAATTTCTGCCGCAGAACGTTCTGTAACAGCAATTAAATGTGTTGAGGATGATGCGAAGCCAGAAGATTTCCGCAGACCTGGGCATATGTTTCCTCTTTTATCCAAGGACAACGGCGTTTTAGAAAGAAATGGGCACACAGAAGCTACTGTAGATTTAATGCGTCTTGCAGGGTTAAAGGAATGTGGTCTTTGCTGTGAAATTATGGCGGACAACGGACACATGATGCGTACAAAAGAGCTTCAAGCTATGGCCAAGGAATACGACCTTAAATTTATTACAATTAAGGAATTACAGTTATATCGAAAAATTAAAGAGAAGCAGGTAGAAAGAGTAGTTGAAACCAATTTACCTACCCATTATGGGCAGTTTAAAATTTATGGTTTTATAAACAACGTAAATGGTGAACACCATGTTGCCATTGTAAAGGGTGATATAACCACAAACGAGCCTGTTCTTTGCAGAGTTCATTCCGAGTGTCTTACAGGAGATGCCTTGGGTTCAGCACGTTGCGACTGTGGTGAGCAGTATGAGGCTTCAATGAAAATGATTGAAAAAGAAGGTCGTGGCGTGCTTTTATACATGCGTCAGGAAGGTCGTGGCATTGGTCTTATAAATAAATTGAAGGCTTATGCTTTACAAGACAAGGGCAGGGATACTGTTGAGGCAAACCTTGAACTTGGTTTTGAAGAGGATATGAGAGATTATTCTATAGCGGCACAAATGCTTAGAGATTTAGGCGTACAGTCCTTAAAACTTATAACCAACAATCCAGACAAGGTTAATCAGTTAAAGGACTATGGCATTAAAATTGCAGAGCGTGTGCCTGTACAGATGGAAGCAACGGAATTTGATGCATTCTACCTTAAAACAAAGCAGGAAAAAATGGGTCACATTTTAAAATACTAATTCAAAAATCATAAAAGGAGAGATATTATAATGAAAATTTATGAAGGCAGCATGGTAAGCAAAAAAATGAAGGTTGGTATTATTTGTGCAAGGTTTAATGAGTTTATTGTATCCAAGCTTTTAGGCGGTGCATTGGATGGTTTAAAACGTCACGGTGTAGAGGAAGAAGATATTGAAATAGCTTGGGTTCCTGGTGCATTTGAAATTCCTCTTATTGCCTCTAAGATGGCAAAAAGCAAAAAGTATGATGCAGTTATCTGTCTTGGTGCAGTAATTCGTGGTTCAACAACACATTACGATTATGTTTGCAGTGAAGTATCGAAGGGAATTGCCCATGTAACACTTGAAAGTGACATACCAGTTATGTTTGGTGTGCTTACTACTGAAAATATTGAGCAGGCAATTGAACGTGCAGGCACAAAGGCAGGCAACAAAGGCTATGATTGTGCACTTTCCGCAGTGGAAATGGTTAACCTTATAAACGAAATAGAAAACTAAAGATGAAAACCTTGGGCGTTGCCCAAACCTACTCGCTTTTTGAAAAAAGCAAGGCAAAAACTTTATTAAACCCGCATATTCATGCGGGTTTAGTTGGGTCAATTATGCAATGGCAAAGACATGCCATCTGTCCACAGGACAGCTTTGCAGAGCAAAGTGCTGACCAGTGAAACCCTTGTGGGTGTTTGAGGGCAAAGCACTCAAGGTTTTAGGTTTTTACTTTTATTCAGGATAATATCTTTTCAGCCAATCAAGCTCGGTACGGTGGTCATTTTTTTCGTACCATCCTTTTCCAAACAGCCTGTTGATTCTTTGGAAATATTCCTCATACATTAAGCCTATTCTTTCTAAGGAATAGTTATTTTCTGCCCATTCACGGCATTTTGCAGGTTTAATGTTTGAAATATTATCTACAGCCCAACAGAACTCTTCAAAGGTTCTGCACCTATAGCCTGTAACTCCGTGAAGAACGGTTTCAGGGAACGCACCCCAATCCGATGTTATAACAGGAGTTCCGCAAAGCTGTGCCTCAACGTTTACACCGCCAAAAGGTTCAAGGTAATAGGTTGGCATTAACACAGCCTTGGCATTGCCCAAAAGCTCTGCCCTTTCTTTTGCACCTACAGCAGGCATATATACGATATGTTCCTCGTTGCCAAGGTGTATTCCCTCTGTTGCATTATCTAAGGAGCCTTGACCAACCATATACAAGGTATGTCCTGTTGCTTTTGCAACATCTGAAGCAACTTGAACACCTTTCCTACTTATAATTCTTCCAAAATAAAGCAAATAGTCTTCTTTCTTTTCTTTGTAAGGGAAGTCATTTACATCAAAATAATTTGGAATAACAGCGTCATACCATGCACCGTCTTCAACCCTTAATAGGCCGTAAACATGGTGCATCCAAGCGTAGGATTCAAAAACACGGAAATTTGAAAACACGCCAGTGTAACCTATTCCAGATTCTATTGTAAGAATTTTAACTGCATCGGATATTGGTTTTTGATAATTACCCATAGGACAAAGTAGCATATCTCCGTTTTTTTTCCTTTTAAGAATTTCATGAATTGCATTTTCATTAAAGGTAAGGTGTGCAAAATCCTTTGGGTCATGCTTAAAGAAATCCTTTGCTTTATCATAATCTCCATAGGTTTTTAAAAGTACTTCTTTTGATGAAACAGGTATAAACTCATCACATTCAACGTCTGAACCCTCAACACCATAAAAATATAGTGTATGACCAAAACTTTTAATTATTTTAGCCAGCTTAACTATTTTTTGGGTGTAGGCACAGGCGGTATTCATTTTATTTGTTTCCACATGGGCAAGACCAAGTAAATGGAAACGTAATTTAGGCATAAAACCACCAAGCTTTCTTCTATTAAATTATATGGTTGTTATTAAATAAAGGGTGCCAAAAGTATATTGACACCCTAAATTGAACTATGGTGCAGTTTGCTAAAAATCTGCTTAACTGCTTATGCTTTTTTAAGGAATACTCAAGAAAACGGTTACAGCAACGCCACTTGGTAATGAACCAACTTCTGTAAGTGCAATTTCAACTGATACAAGAGTACCTTGAGTAACAGGAACACTTCCGAAGCCTGTTGCAAAACAGCTTTGGTCTGCCTCATCGCTAGGGCCTTCAACAACAGCAGAGATACCTGTTGTTGTTGGTGCTTCAAATCCACATGGGCTAGTAAAAATTGTTGCGGTAACGCTTTCATCTGCGATTAGTACGTTATCACGAATGTTTAATACTAAACCTACAATTGTAGAATCAACAGGAATTACTACTGTAGCTCTTACAAATTCATTATTAGCATAATCGCTTCCAAGACCAATCCATCTGGTATCGGTAATAGTACCATCTGTTGCTAAATAAATTGTTGTACGGGTTGGGCCAGCAGGACCAGTTTCACCAGTAGCACCAGTAGCACCAACAGGGCCGGTTTCGCCGGTAGCACCAGTTTCACCAGTAGGGCCGGTTTCACCAGTAGGGCCAGTTTCACCAATAGGGCCGGGTTCACCAGTAGGGCCC
>JAQVIB010000018.1 GCA_028695945.1 Lachnospiraceae bacterium | reverse complement strand
AATCTCTGCGTTTTCCACGTGATAAATTAGATTAATTACGCTGTTAAGAAAAGGAATGTCATGTGAAATAAGTATGAAAGCATTCTCATAGTCAATTAAATAGCGTTTTAGCCATTCAATGTGGTTCTCGTCCAAGTAGTTTGTAGGCTCGTCCAAAAGAAGAATATCTGGCTTTTCCAACAAAAGTTTTCCTAAAAGCACCTTTGTACGCTGACCACCAGATAACTCTGTAACGTCTTTATCAAAACCGATGTCTTCAAGACCCAATGCACGACCAACTTCGTCCACCTTAGAATCTATAATATAAAAATCGTGTGTGGTAAGTAAATCCTGTATTTCCCCAAGTTCCTCCATCATCTGGTCAAGTTCTTCTGGTGAAGCATCACCCATGGTGTCGCAGATGTGGTTCATTTTATCTTCCATTTCAAAAAGGGAAGCGAAGGCACTTTTTAAAACATCTCTTATGGACATTCCTTTATCCAGTACAGTGTGCTGGTCAAGATAGCCAACCTTTACGTTTTTGCTCCACTCAATTTTACCTTCGTCTGGCTGAAGAGAGCCTGTTATAATGTTCATAAATGTGGATTTACCTTCTCCGTTGGCACCAATAAAGCCCACATGCTCGCCCTTTAAAAGGCGGAAAGATACGTTGTTAAAAATTGCTCTGTCACCAAAGCCATGGCTAAGGTTTTGTACATGTAAAATACTCATTCAATAAACTCCTTAAAAATCAACATTAGTAATATGCATATGAAGCTATTCTATAATGAACAGAGGCTAATTTCAATATAAAAATGCTGACAGATGTATTTTTAGCAGGAAAAAACAAAAAGACAGTTGAATTTGAAAGAATTTTCAGAATTCAACTGCCCAAAATTGTATACAAAGTCAAACCCTTGAGGGCTTTGACCCCAAAAACCCACAAGGGTTTGGGTTATGCCCAAGGTTTGTAATCCGTTACTTATCTTTTAAAAACAGCACCGTCCATGGCACTTGTTACCATCTTGCTATATCTGTCTAAATAGCTTCCAGGTTTAACTGGTGGTTTATTAGGTGTCCAGCCTTCTTTTCGTTTAGCAATTTCTTCATCACTAACTTCAAGGGTAACAATACCACCTTCAATATCCATAGAAATTGTGTCGCCGTCTTTAACAAAGGCAATTAAACCACCTTCAGCTGCTTCTGGAGAAACATGTCCAATAGCGGCACCACGTGTAGCACCAGAGAAACGTCCGTCTGTAACAAGGGCAACACTTTCGCCAAGACCCATACCAATAATAGCAGAGGTTGGTGTAAGCATTTCTCTCATACCAGGACCGCCTTTAGGGCCTTCGTAACGAATAACAACTACATCACCAGGTTTAATTTCGCCGTTGTAAATAGCCGCAACAGCAATCTCTTCCTTTTCAAATACTCTTGCAGGGCCCGAGTGTTTAAGCATTGCAGGGTCAACGCCCGCTTTTTTACATACAGCACCACCTTCTGCAAGGTTACCGTAAAGAATTTTAAGACCGCCAGTTTGGCTGTAAGCTGTTTCCTTTGTTTTAACAACGTCATCATCTGTAACTCTAGCGTTTTCAACATTTTCAAATACAGTTTTGCCTGTAACTGTCATGTTGTTTTTTATATATCCATATTCTTTAAGTCTGTTCATAAGCCCTGCAATTCCTCCTGCATCGTCAAGGTCAAGCGGATAATGAGTGCCTGCAGGTTTAAGTTTAACAAAATGAGGTGTTTGAGCAGCAATCTTTTCTACTTCATCAAAGCTGAAAGGAATGTCTGCTTCGTGGCAAATAGCCGCAAGGTGAAGCATTGTATTTGAAGAACCGCCAATTGCCATATCTACAACAAGTGCATTGTGAACAGCTTCTGGGGTAAGAATCTGTTTTGCTGTAATGCCTTTTTCAAGCAATTCCATAATTTTAATACCACTTCTTTTTGCAAGGGCAAGCTTTCTTGAACCCATAGCAGGTGCAGTTGAGCCAGGTAAGCAAAGACCAAGTGCTTCTGTTAAAAAGTTCATGGAGTTAGCTGTGCCAAGAAGATTACATGCACCACATCCAGGAAGTGCGGCTTGTTCAAGTTCGGAAAGTTCTTCGTTTGTCATAAGACCACGCTGAACTAAGCCTGAAGATTCCATAAGGTCTGTGTAGCCAGCTTTTTGACCCTTGAAACGACCTGTTGCCATAACACCACCGCTAATGATGATTGTTGGAAGGTCTAGCCTTGCAGCGGCAATAATCATACCAGGTGTAATTTTATCACAGTCTGTAACCATAACCATAGCGTCATAGCTGTGGCCGTTCATCATACATTCAACACTATCGGCAATAAGTTCACGGCTTGCAAGCGGATAATGCATACCGTAGTTACCTTGTGCAATACCATCACAAATACCAATGGTTGGAAATTCAATTGGTGTACCTCCGGCAGAAATAATACCATCTTTAACAGCTCGTGTAATGCTGTCAAGGTGCTTATGACCAGGCATTGATTCGTTTTGGGTATTAATAACCCCAATTAATGGTTTTTCTAAGTCTTCAGGAATTAAGCCCATTGAGTAGTAAAGTGCTCTGTGAGTTGCTCTTTCAAGACCCCTTGTTGTGATATGGCTTCTCATATAAATTTCCCCCTTATAGTTGAAAAATCCTCATAGTATGATTTTTTACACACAATCAATATAGCATAAAAAAAATCCTTTTACAAGGAGATAATAGTGTGTAGCATATTGTATTTTGTGGTTTATTTTAGTATACTTTACGGATAACAGTTTGAACATCATGCAAAATTAAGGAGAGATAAAAATGGCATTTTCACAACTTCTAAGTTCTATGGCAATGCTTTTAACTATGGTACTGCCAGGTATTATATTTAAAAAAAGAGGATTTATAACAGAAAGCCAAACCAAATGTATTTCCAACATTATTATAAACCTTCTTGTACCAGCAATTATTATTAACGCTTTTCAAATTGAATACTCAAAAAAGATGGCGGCAGATGTATTTAAAATAATAGGACTATATGGAATAATGATAGCGGTATGTTGTGTGGTTTTAGTTATTGTTTCTAAGGTGGCTAAGTTTAACAATTTTCAGAAGGGCATTTTTGCCGCAGTGTTGATGATTCCTAATACAGGCGTTATTGGAATACCATTGATGAATGCTGTTTATGGGGCAGAAGGACTGCTGTATGTATCAATTATGGAAATAGCTTGTGATATTTTTATGTCTACAGTTACATATTCCATCTTTAGCAAAAATGCTGGGCATAAGGAAAAAATGCAATTTCGAGAATTTTTTAGCCCTCTTATAATTGCGGTAATTATAGGTTTTGTTCTTTTTATGTTTAATATTAAACTTCCGCCGTTTTTAGGTGGTGCGGTAAAAAATATAAGTGATGCGTCTGCGGCACTTGCCATGTTTGTGCTTGGTTCACAGCTTGCAGATATTAAGGTAAAAGAATTTTTAGGCAATATAAAGGTTTATATTCAGGTTGGGGCAAGGCTGATTATAATGCCAATTTCTGCATTTATACTTATGCGATTGATTTTAAAGGACACGTCACTTCTTTCAACGGTGTTTGTGCTTACTTGGGGATTACCGGCTGGTGTTTTCGGTGTAGTTCTTGCTGAAAGATTTAATACTGATACTGCCTTTGCCACAAAATGCGTTATGCTTTCTAACCTTCTTTGTTTAATAACAATACCAATTTGTGCAATGGTCTTATAGGAGAAAAGTGTAATGAAATTAAGCCAGTTTTGTGCAACTGAATATGGGAAACAGCTTAGAGGCGAAGTGCCCTTAGAGCCTATTTATGATGAATTTAACTTAAAAGAGGAATATGTAACCATGAGAGATGGCACAAGGCTTTTATGTGATATAGCATTTCCTGTTGGGGAATATTTCCCGTTACCTGTAATTCTTTTGAGGACACCTTATGGGATTAAGTCCCTTAGATTTTTTTTCGAGATGGCGTTTTACGGCTACATTTGTGTTGCACAGTGTTGTAGAGGAACATTTGGCAGTGAGGGAAGTTGGGTGCCTGCGAAAAATGAAGAAAATGATGGAGAGGACACACTTAAATACATTATAAATAGTCCATGGTGCAATGGGAAAATAGCTATGACAGGTACGTCCTATCTTTCTATGAACCAATGGATTTTAGCAGATAAGCTTCCGCCAGAGGTAAAAACTTTAAATATTGAAGCCTATAGCCCATACAGATACAACTTGCTGTATACAAACAGAATGTTCCATTTAGAGGCTTACGCAGGTTGGACGGCATACAACAGTGGTGTTGAAAACACTATTTTTAAAGGTTGTAGTCTGTATGAGGAAATATTGAAATTTAAACCTCAAATAAAGATGGACGAAACGCTGATTGGTGAAAAGTTGCCTTGGTATAGAAATTGGGTTGAAAGTTCTAAGGGCGATGAGGAATTTTGGAACATGGACGATTGGGGCAAGCTTAAAAATATGCCACAAAGCCTTAATGTACCAACTCTTTTTAACGCCGGTTGGTATGACTCTCATTTTGATGGTATGTTAAAGGCTTGGAACAATTTAAAGGAAGAAGTTAGAAGTAAAAGCCTATTTTTAACAGCACCTGTTAACCATAAACAAAGTATATGCGGTAGTTTTCCAGTGGAAAATCCCTTTGAATATATTGGAACAAGGTTTATGAAAGCAAAGCTTTTGTGGTTTAATCACTTTTTGCGTGGCGAAAAGCTTGAACTTCCTCAAGGGGTGGAAATGACCTTTGTTTATGGAAAAAATACGTGGGAAGAAGTAGGAGAAAAGAATTGCCAAGTTGAAAGAGAGTTGTATTTTAATTTAAAAGATTGTAAACTGGATAATATACCTATTGATGAAAATCAAGAACCTATACGGTTTGTATACAATCCCAATAACCCAGTGCCTACCTGTGGCAGTGAAGTTATAATGACAGACTATATGTATAATAAAAACAAGGTAACTGCCGAGGGAATACAGCGTTTGCCAGCAGTTGGGGCAAGGAAAGATGTTATAAGTTTTATATCTGAAAAATTTGAAAAGGATAGTTTGCTTGTTAGTGATTTTTGGGTGAATATTGATGTTCAGACAACGGCAAAGGATACAGCATTTACTGCAAAGCTTGCATTGGTTAACAAAAAAGGGGATTCCTATAGCCTAAGAAGCAGTATTACATCAGTTTTAGCTCAGCATCAAATTTATGAGCCTAATACAACGGTTGCCCTAAAAATTAGGCTTACAAAACTGCATATTTTGGTACGAAAAGGTGAAAGCCTTAGGGTAGACATATCTTCATCAGACTTCCCAGCTTTTCATATACATCCCAACACTGACAAAAGTTGGGCGAAGGAAGAAAATTATATAACGGCAAAGCAAAGCATTTTTGGAGGCACATTAAAGTTTAGTTGTATTGAAAAGGAGCTGAACCAATGAAAATAGGAACATGTATACCAACAAAATATTATGAAAAAGCGGCAGAGGCAGGCTATGATTACGTTGAATTTGCTGGGGTTGAAGTTTATGCAATGACACAAGAGGAATTCAGCTCTCTTGTTGAACTTAAAAACAAGGTTAAACTTCCAATACGTGGGTTTAATGCTTACTGCAACGAAACTGTACCAATTGTTGGAGACGGTTTTTCTGAAAAAAAGGCGGAAGAGTATGCTAAAATTCTTTGCGAAAGAGGGGAAAAATTAGGAGTTACGTCAGTTGGTATTGGTGCACCAAAAGCAAGAAAGCTTCCACAGGGATATGATTTAGCGAAGGCAGATTTGCAGGCAAAGGCCTTTTTAAAGATAACAAGTGAAGTCGCAAAAAAACATGGTCAGATTGTTCTTTATGAGGGAATTCACAAGCATATGTGCGATTATTGCAACTATACAAAAGAGGTTGTTGCAATGGTGAAAGACTTAAATGACCAAAACATAAAAATGGTTTTGGATTTTTACCATATGGACGTAATGGGCGAGGAGTTAACAAAAATAGATTTTGCCATGCCTTACGTTAAGCACTTGCACGTAAGCCACACAGGTGAAAACTATGCCAGAGATTATATAGCACAAAGGGATTTGAATTGGATTAAAGATGTTTTAAAAGCAACAAGTGAATTTGGTTATGATGAAACCATTAGTATTGAGGCAGATATTAAGAATTTTGATGAGGAAGCGGTTTTAGGTTTAAATGTAATAAAACAAGCAATTGAGGAAGTTAAAAAATCGAAGTAAGATTCTTGGGCATTTCCATATTGACCCACCCTAAACCCGCATATAATGCGGGTTTAATAAAGTTTTTGGTCTTGCTTTTTGAAAAAAGCAAGTGGGTTTGGGCAACGCCCAAGGTTTTATTTTCCCAAGGTCTGTTCTTTATAATGTTCTGTATTTAGCTTTTTCGCTTTCGTATAAGTTGTTTCCAAGGCTGTCCACAACTACAACGCATGGAAAATCTTCAACATAAAGTTTGTGAATAGCTTCTGCACCAAGGTCATCGTAAGCAATTACTTCTGCCTTTTTTATATGACTTGAAATTAGTGCCGCCGCACCGCCTGTTGCGGCAAAATAAACTGCCCCGTTGCGTTTCATGGCATCTAAAACTTCAGCATTTCTTGCACCTTTGCCAATCATGCCAGTTTCACCTTTATCCAGTAAAAATGGTGCATAGGCATCCATGCGGTAAGAAGTTGTAGGCCCTGCAGAGCCAATAACTTCGCCTGGTTTTGCTGGTGAAGGCCCGGCATAGTAAATTATTGCATTTTCCATATCAAATGGGAAATACCCCAATCTTTCGTAATCCTCAAGCATACGTTTATGTGCCGCATCTCTTGCGGTGTAAATTGTACCTGTAATAGCAATAATATCCCCAGCACACAAAGCAGAGGATTTTTCTTTTGTTAATGGTGTTGTAACATTAATGGTCATTTTTTCTATCCTCCTTTTATAAATTGCATACTGCGTGGCGTGTAACGTGACAGCTTATGTTAACTGCTATAGGCATACAGGCTATGTGGGTTGCATAGGTTTCTATGTTTATACCAAGGGCTGTAGTTTTGCCGCCTAAACCCTGTGGACCAATTCCTGTGCTGTTTATTTTTTCTAAAAGCTCAATTTCCATTTCCTTTATATGTTCTTTATCGCTGTGAGAGCCTACTGGGCGAAGAAGTGCTTTTTTTGCCAGAAGAGCCGCAGTTTCAAAATTACCGCCACAGCCAACACCTATTACCATTGGTGGACATGGGTTAGGGCCTGCGGCTTCAATGGTGTCTAGAATAGCCTGTTTTGCACCCTCAATACCATCAGATGGCTTCATCATGTAAATTTTGCTCATGTTTTCACTGCCTGCACCCTTTGGTGCAATTTCAATTTTAAGCCCGTCACCTTCTACAAGGTTAAAGTGGATAATGGCTGGTGTGTTGTCTTTGGTATTTACCCTAATAAATGGGTCGCTTACAACAGATTTACGAAGATAGCCGACCGTGTAGCCTTGGCGAACACCTTCATTTATGGCATCAGCAAGTGAACCGCCAGAAATATGAACCTCTTGCCCTATTTCAACAAAAACGATTGCCATGCCAGTATCTTGACAAATTGGCACATTGTTAGCTTTGGCTATGTCTGCATTTTTCGTTATCTGGCACAGCATTTCTTTGCCAATTGGTGAGGATTCATTGTTTTTTGCACACTCAAGTGCTTCATATATATCGCTGTTTAAAAAATAGTTGGCATCAATGCACATCTTTTTTACAGCCTCAGTTATTTTTGCGGTTTCAATTTCACGCATAAAGTGACCTCCTAAAATGATTTTGTAAATTATAACACAAAACTTATATTATAAAAAGATAAACTGATACAATATACAACACAGAGAGTAGACAAACCTTGGGCGTTGCCCAAACCTACTCGCTTTTTGAAAAAAGCGAGACCAAAAACTTTATTAAACCGCATGAATATGCGGTTTTAGATAGGTTAAGGTGGCAATGGCAAAGAAGTGCCATCTGTTCGAAGAACAGCTTTGCAAAGCAAAGGGCTGATCATACCCTTATGGATGTTTGAGGGCAAAGTCCTCATGGCTTTGACTTTTTATTCAATGTGTGTTTAAAGTATAAACCTTTCAATTGCCGCCAGAACTCCGTTTTCATCACAGGAACTGGTTACGTGGTTGGCAATTTTTTTTATGTGTTCTTCTCCGTTTTCCATGGCTACGCTAAGACCTGCAAATTTTAGCATGTCATAGTCATTACTGCTATCTCCAAAAGCCGCTACTTGTGAAGGCAAAATATTAAGCTTGTTGCATAGTGTGTTTAATGCATTCCCTTTTGTTGCAAGCTTATTTGTAATTTCCAAATTGCTATGTGAGGAACTTGTAACTGTGGCAAAGTCCTTTTCTTCAAGGTATTGTTTAAAATTAAGCCTAAGGGTGGGGTCTGCAAATATTAGGTTAATATTTTCAATTTGTGTGGCATTCTCTTTGGCAAATTCCAACGTGCTGTTTATAGGCGTACGTGTGGAAAGAACATAGTCAACATGCCAACCAACCACGCCGTAATTACTAAGATTATCTATAAATTTCTTTTCGGCATAGGCGTTGCCCTTATAAAATATTTCCATCATTATAGGCAGGGTGGAGGCTTTTTTTATAACACCCATTAGGGCGTTTTCGGGGATTGGGCAGCTTGCAATTTCTTCGCCAGTATGTAAGTTGTTTATAGCCGCACCGTTGGATGTAATTATGTATTTTAGAGACTCAATTGCTTTAACCTCATCAGGCACCGAGCTTAATACACGTCCTGTTGTAGGCACAAACACAATGCCATTGTTTTGCAGCTTGGAAATTGCGTTAAGCAAGGGTTGCGTAAGCTGCTTTTGGCTGTTTAAAAGAGTTCCGTCAAGGTCGGTTGCTATAAGCTTTATATTTGAATTCATTATAAATCACTCTTTCATGATAATTATTTACATTTATTTTATCACAATGATGGTGTAAGAACAAAACTTTAGAGGATATTTCTTTCAATATGTTGCAAAAAAACACTTGCATAGTATAATAATGTAAGGTTTCTATACAAAATATGGGGAAACCCACTTTGCCGTTATGGAAATTGATATAAATCAACGTGTTTCTGAGGTGGCGTTATTATAGGAGGACGAAAATGCGGAAGCTTATTCAGTTTAAAAATATAGTAAAAGACTTTAATGGTCAAATGGTTTTAAGAGGTATTAATCTTGATATTTACGAGAACGAGTTTGTAACTTTGCTTGGCCCTTCAGGTTGTGGAAAAACTACCCTATTAAGAATTTTAGGAGGTTTTCTTAACCAAACAGAGGGTCAGGTTATTTTTGACAACGAGGAAATAAGCAATGTACCTCCATATAAAAGGGAAATAAACACCGTCTTTCAAAAATACGCATTGTTTCCACATATGAACGTATACGACAATGTAGCATTTGGTCTTAAAATTAAAAAAGAGCCTAAAGATATTATAGAGCAAAAGGTTATGCGTATGCTAAAGCTGGTTAACCTTGAGGATTACGGCAAAAGAAGTGTTACTGAAATGAGTGGCGGTCAACAGCAGAGGGTTGCCATTGCTAGGGCACTTGTAAACGAGCCAATGGTGCTTTTACTTGACGAGCCTCTTGGTGCATTGGATTTGAAGCTTAGAAAAGAAATGCAGCAGGAGCTTAAAAAAATTCAAAAGGAAGTAGGTATTACATTTATTTATGTTACCCATGACCAAGAGGAAGCTCTTACCATGAGTGACAAAATTGTTGTTATGAAAGACGGTGAAATACAACAGATTGGAAGCCCTACAGATATTTACAACGAGCCTGTAAATGAATTTGTTGCTAATTTCATTGGTGAAAGCAATATTATAGATGGTATTATGATTAGAGACAACGAGGTAATGTTTGAGGACAAAAAGTTCGCTTGTGTTGACCATGGTTTTGATGAAAACGAAAAGGTTGATGTTGTTATTCGCCCAGAGGATTTGGATATTGTTCCAAAGGAAAAAGGAATGCTTAAAGGCGTTGTTAAATCTGTTTTATTCAAGGGTGTCCATTACGAAACCATTGTGGAAACCCGTGTAGGAACAAGTATCACCGTAAACATGCATGTATCTGAGGACAAGCCTGTGTTTAACACCGAGGCAAATGAAAAAATTAGTGCTAATGATTTCTATTTGGATGTAAATGACGTTGAAGAGCTTACAGATGCAGATATTATTGCCCGTGCAGACGCACAAGCTTGGAATCCTGATACAGACAATTTGATTTCCATTAATAAGGTTGAATATCATATTGAGGCGAAAAACGGAATTTATCCCGTTACGTTTTCTACGGCGGCAGGAACAATGGCAGTGGCAAATATGATTGTGCGTGATGAAAACCGTATTGTAAGCAACGAATATCAAGAGGAAATTTTTGCTGTTAATTTCTTTAAAAAGATTGATGAAATTAAAGAAAGTATTGCCCTTGAAACAGACCTTAAAACCTGGGCAAATGCTTCGGCATGGAGTTTAGAGGACGACAGTGCAGTGGAAATTACAGAGGTGGCATATACATTTGACCCTGAAAATATTGTTGAGGGTGATTATGAAGTTACTTTTAAGACAGAGGGTTATCAGTATAAGATAGACACCACCGACGAATATAAGGTGGATGAGGTTGTTGGGTTGATGTTCAGCCCAGAGGATTTACATATAATGAGTAAAGGAGGATATTGATTATGAAGCAATTCCGAAACATGGCATACCCATATGTGGTGTGGATAGCCATTATGATTGTGCTTCCTATGCTGTTAATAGTTATGTATGCTTTTACCAAAAAAGGCAACGATGTTACAACATTTCGTTTTACTCTAGAAAACTTTACATATTTTTTCAGTGACCCAATTTTTATTGATGTACTTGAGCGTTCCCTTGTAATTGCAGTTTTAACAACAGTAATATGTATTTTGTTAGGGTATCCTGTGGCATATATAATTGCAAATGCAAACCCAAAGGCAAAAACAATGCTGGTTTTGCTAATTACACTGCCAATGTGGATTAATATGCTTGTGCGTACTTATGCGTGGATGGGTATTTTACAGGATGACGGTGTAATTAATGGAATTTTGGGGTATTTTGGAATAGCTCCAATTAAAATGCTGCATACAAGTTTTGCGGTTGTGTTAGGCATGGTATACAACTTTATTCCCTTTATGATACTACAAATTTATACTTCCCTTACAAAAATGGATAAAAGTCTTTTAGATGCCGCCAACGACCTTGGGGCAAACAAATTGCAAAGGTTTCTTAAAGTTACACTTCCATTATCTCTTCCAGGGGTTATAAGCGGAATTACATTGGTGTTTTTGCCAGCGGTTTCAAGTTTTTTTATACCGAAGCTTTTGGGCGGAGGACAGTATGTACTTATTGGTAACGTAATTGAAAGTCAGTTCCTAACCTCAGGCAACTGGAATTTTGGATCTGCAATATCTCTTATTATGGCTATTATCATTATGTTGTCTATGTATATAGCAAAGCGTGTGGATAAGGACACAAGTGCAAAGACAGGCGGTGCAAAATGAAAAAAGAAAGAAAAATAATATCCCAAATATTTATGGCAATAATGCTGTTGTTTTTCTATGCACCTATTATTTATACAGTTGTTTTTTCCTTTAACGGAAATAAATCTCTTACACATCTAAGTGGATTTTCTCTTAAATGGTACGAAAAAATGTTTAGCAGCAGTGACATGATGAGTGGTATTGTATATACAGTTTTGATAGCTGTTATTGCAACTATAGTTTCTACAATTGTGGGAACAATTACTGCTATAGGGTTATCTAAAAGCAACAATGTGCTTAAAACTATGGTAGAACGTACAAACGATTTACCTATTATGAACCCTGAAATTGTAACTGCAATTGGGTTACTTATGTTTTTTAGCTCATTGGGAATAAAAAAAGGATTCGTAACAATGCTTTTGGCACATATTATGTTTTGTATACCTTACGTGATGTTAAGCGTTACGCCAAAACTTAGACGTCTTGACCCTAACCTTGCCGATGCATGTATGGACTTAGGTGCAACTCCATTTCAGGCACTTATAAAGGTAATTGTTCCACAAATAATGCCAGGTATTATTTCGGGTGCATTAATTGCATTTACTATGAGCTTTGACGATTTTATAATATCTTATTTTGTTACAGGCAATGGTGTTAACAATATTTCTATTATGGTATACACCATGAGCAAACGTATAAATCCATCGATTAACGCACTTTCTACAATTATTATTCTACTTATAACAATTGTTCTGGTGTTAATAAATATAATTCCACTAATTAAAGAAAGGAAACAAGTAAAATGAAAAAATTGATTGCAGTATTATTAGGAACGGTACTTATGGTAAGCGGTTGCGGTTCACCTAAAGCTACAGGAGGAGCAAAGGAGGGTAAATACAGTTCTGATACCTTAAAGCTTTATAACTGGGGCGAATATATGGGCGAAAACCTTATTTCAGATTTTGAGGATCAGTTTGGGGTAAAGGTTATTGTTGAATACTTTGACTCTAACGAAATGATGTACACAAAGCTTCAGGCAGGGGATGCTTATGATGTTATAGTTCCATCGGACTATATGATTGAAAGATTAATTAAGGACAACGCATTAATGAAGCTGGACAAAAGCAAAATACCTAATATTAGCAACCTTGCAGAAGGCTTGCCAAGCACAGATGTTGACCCAGAAAACGACTACACAGTGCCATATTTTTGGGGAAGTGTTGGCATTGTATACAACAAAAATACTGTACCAAAGGAACTGATTGAAGAAGAGGGCTTTAATATACTGAAAAATACAGATTACAAGGGTAAAATTTATATGTACGATTCTGAGAGAGACTCCTTTATGGTTGCCTTAAAGGCACTGGGTTATTCTATGAATACAGAAGACGAGGGTGAAATAGAAGAGGCATATCAATGGCTTAAAGAATTAAACGACACAATGCAACCTACCTATGTAACCGACGAGGTTATTGACAACATGATGAACGGGGACAAAGATTTGGCAGTTGTATATAGTGGCGATGCAACGGTTGTTTTGGATGAAAACCCAGACATGGCATTTATTATGCCAAAAGAGGGTACAAACGTATGGAGTGATTCTATGGTAATACCAGCAAATTCCGAAAATCCTGAACTTGCCCATGAGTTTATTAACTATGTTCTTACCTACGATGCATCTTATGGTAATTCTGAAACTGTTGGTTATGCTTCAAGCAACCAAGAAGTGCTTGATGAAATGACAGCACAGGGAGGATTGTATTATGAAAACGAGGCATATTTGCCACGAACAGGATATGAAAAAGATGAAGTATTTAAAGATAATGCAGTTTTAAAGCAGAAATTGGCGGAACTATGGATAAAGGTAAAAGCTTCTAAATGATGTAAAATTTAACAAAATTTTATAAAATTTTAACTAACCTATTTACAAATTGGTCAAGATAAGTTAATATAGTGGTACAGTGGTCTGACAGGTGGATGATTAGAGCCGTTCACTTCGTTGGACTATGAAACCAAATGCAAAGAGAAGTTTTTGAAACTACTGACGTCATTAATCAGTAGCTTCATAGTTGACAACTGCCGAAATGCTTTAGGGCTGCCCGAAACAGCTTTTTGTCGATGCCGAAGACAAAATTAAGCATTGTTGTTAACACCCATTTGGGAAAGGCAACACAGCTATACCAAAGGAAGCCATATGTTTCCTCGCACCCCTACTGCGAAAGTGGTATAATGCTAGTCTTAAGCCGATATGCCTGCTTTAACCGGTTTGGTATACCGGTTTTTGATGTACAAAAAAACACGTAATTAGCCAAACTTTCTTAAGACACAGGTAAAATTATGGTATAATGCATTGTAACATATACACTGGAGGTGATAACTTATGAAAATAATAGATGGGCATATACACTTTAGACCAGAAAATGAGGATTTTACCCAAGTTGCCCAAGCTTCTGGACATCAAAACAGTGAAAAGTATATTCGTGAAATATTTCAGAGTAACAACATATGCCATGGAATTGTTATGGGTAATTTTGAACTAGATGTAGAAAACCACATATATCCTGATTTTTTAAGTTATTGCGTTGGTCTTGACAGCAATGCATTTAAAGAAAAACCTATAAGTTATTTTGTGGAGATGGTAGAAAAGCATTTTAAAAGAGATAATTGCGTAGGAATTAAATTGTACCCAGGGTATACCCATTTTTACGTGTATGATGAAATGTATGAGCCTTTTTATTGCCTTGCTGAAAAATATAATAAGCCTGTTGCCATACATACAGGTGCAGTAGCAAGCACAAAGGCTGGAAGCCTTTTAAAATACAGCCATCCACTTACATTGGACGAGTTGGCAGTTAAGCACCCAGACATACAGTTTATAATGTGTCACTTTGGAAACCCATGGCTTTGTGATGCGGCAGCAGTTGTGGAGAAAAACAAAAATGTGGCGGCGGATATTTCTGGAATACTGGAAGGAAATTTTAATGTTGATGTATTTTGGAAAGAAAGCCAAAGCTATATAACAATGCTTAGAACGTGGTTGGATTAAGTTGGAGA
>JAQVIB010000017.1 GCA_028695945.1 Lachnospiraceae bacterium | reverse complement strand
CCGATCTGCGGAAAATTTGTAGATTTGTTTCCAGACGAAGAAAGGGTGCTAAGAGGCGGCGTTTTTGCTATACAGGCAAGAAGATGCCAGGATAGGAGGAGAAAAGAAGATGACATCTTTTAAAAAATCACTTTCAAAAGTGTCAAAGAAAAGTGTGGCTGCACTGTTAACAGCAAGTATGGTGCTTTCAAGCGTACCATCAATACCATTTTTTAATTTTGGAACAACACCCGTTGAAGCGGCAGAACCAGACTTGGGTGTTGACAATCACTGGGCTAAAGCATATATGCTTAATTTGTACGACAGAGGTCTTATTCGTGGCGATTTAAAAGGAAATTTAAATCCTGACAGGGATATTACACGTGCAGAGTTCGTTTCGATTGTTAACAGGGCTTTCGGATATACTCCTGCAAGTGGAAATGCATTTAAGGATATTGAAGGAACCGAATGGTATGCGGATGATGTGAATACCGCATATAATCAAGGATATTTGGTTGGTGACGGCAAGGGAAATTCTTATGCAACAAGCAAGCTTACAAGAGAAGAAGCCATTGCCGTTCTTTGCAGAAACCTTAACGTAGACCAAAAGCAAGGCGAAAACTTTAAGTTTGAAGATAGCCGCTCAATTCAAAACTGGAGTAGAGGTTATATTAATACAGCTACTCAAAAAGGCTACATTTCCGGATATAAGGACAGTACATTCAAACCTCAAAAAAGCATAACTCGTGGAGAAGTGGCAAAGGTTATGTCAGATGCTTTGGGTGAAGTTATAAATGTGGCTACAGATAAAACATTAGGCTATCACAAGGGTAATGTTACAATTTCAGAGTCTAACGTAACTTTGAAAAATACTGTTATAACTGGAGACCTTTACATAACAGAAGGCGTAGGATTGGGTCAGATTTACCTTGACAATGTCAGCGTTCTTGGACAGGTTATTATAAGCGGAACAGGTGAAAGTTATGAAGGAAAAAGCAGTATAAACATTAAAGATTCCTACATATCAGACATGATTATTGCAGGAAAAAACGGCAAGCCTAAAACCGTTAAAATAAGTGGAGATTCCACTGTTTCCAACGTAAGGGTTTCGGCAAATGCTTTTCTTGAGGAACTTTCCAACAGAGATGGAGGATTCCACAATGTTGAACTTGCAGGACCAGAAGGTACTGCTTTACAGCTTTCAGGAGACTTTGAAAGTGTTACAGTTAAGGGTGCTAAAAACTATGTTTCAATTAATTCAGGTGACATAGATAAGCTTGTTGTGGACGAACTTGGTGCAGACAGCACGGTTTATCTTCAAGAAGATACATATGTAGACCAATTGCTTGTTGACGTTGCTTCTACTATAACTGGAACAGGTGAAGTTGGCTATCTTAAAGTAAATGGACCTGGTGTATCAACAGAAATGATTCCTGAAGAAGTTGAAATAAGACCAGGTCTTAAAGCAAAAATTGCAGGTGTTAATATGGATAGCAATGATGCCGAGGAATCATCTTCTGCCCCAATTATTATATCAGGCTATCCTAAGGCTAAGGATATTGGCGTAGCGGATGCAACAGTTGTATACAAGGTTAACAAGCCTGCAACACTTTACTGGGTTGCAAGTTTGTACGATGCAGGTAAAATAGATCCTGATGATATTATAGCTGCAAGCAAAAACAACGTACAGATAGTAAAAAGCGGAAGCATGACGGTTGATTCATCAAAAGAATATTCAGTTAAAATATCAGGGTTGAAAACTGATACAGAATATACTATTTCATCTGTTATTGTAGACGATAAAAAAGAAAAAAGTAAGAAAAAGACAGAAAACTTTACTACTGTAGATAGTGCTAAAACAGGGTTTGTTTCAGGTTATCCAAAGGTAAGTGATTTGAAGAATACATCTGTAGACATTGCATATGTTACAACTAAAGATGACAGTACTTTATATTGGGCAATTTTCCCAAAAGGGAATCATACTGTGCCAACAGCGGCAGATCTTAAAAAACAGAATCTTTTTGGCTATCTTCAAAAGGGGAAGGTAAGTGTTGATGATAAATATAAAGAGCGAACACTTACAATTTCAGGCTTAAAAGAATTGGCAAGTTATGAAATTTACATCGTGGCAATGGATGATGCTACGGAGTCATCAGTTACTAAACTGGATATAACAACCAAAGACACTACAGCACCTGTTTTTGTAACAGGGTATCCTTACATGGAAACTGGAAAAACTGATACCGCTGTAGATGTAAAATATAGGGTTAATGAGGAAGCAACCGTTTTTTGTGCATTATACCCTGAGGATACGCCATTCCCAATTGGTACAACTACTACATCGGGAAGTGCTTTTTCAGCCTCATTAGATAGTGAAGAAGCTAAAAACCAAGTAGTAAATGGTAAAAATGCAACGCTTAAAGCAAAAAGTGCGAAAACACAAGCTGACACAGAAGGAACAATTGCAATATCGGGTATTAAGGAAACAATGGCATACGATTTGTATGTGGCTGCACAGGACAATACTGGAAATATTTCCACCATTAAAAAATTATATATTCCTGCGAAGCCAAGATTTTTAGATACATATCCCAAAATAGCTTACGTTAAAAACGATTCTGTGGATGTACTTGTAGCAACTACAAAAAATTGTGAAGGGTATTGGGCAATTCTTCCTAAGGGCAGTGTTGCTCCAACAGAAGTTGCATTAAAAGGTCAGACGGTTGCTGGTGCTGTAAGTTTGGGTAAGGTAGCAAATTTCCCTAAAAATATAGAGAACACCATACATGCCGAAGGGCTTCAGGAACTTACAGAATATGAATTTTATATTCTTCTTGCAGATACACATAATACATCAAAAATATCTGTTATTAAGTTTAAAACACCAGATATGACACCACCGGAATTTTCAGACGGATATCCAGTTGTTGGTGAAATTACGGATAAAACTGTTGAGGTTCTTTTAAGAGTAAGTGAGGCTGGAAATGTTTATTACGTACTTACTAAAAGAGGTGCAGTTTTCCCTAAACCTCCAACGGGTTCATCAGACTCTCCAGCTTTAGATAGCCCAGAGGCAATAAGACAGGTTATAAGCGGAAACAACGCATTTAAAAGTGGCAAAACAACTGTGAAGGAAAATATAGAAGCTTCACTTAATATTTCTGGTTTGGCAGAGCAAACTGGTTACGATTTGTACCTTGTAGCACAGGATGCCTCTGGAAATAATTCTGCTGTAAAGAAAATTTATGTTAAAACAGCTGACTATACAACGCCAACAGCAACAGTTGAATTTGAAGAAACAATAGAAGGCGAGCCAATTGTAAAAAGTGAAGTACGTATTCGCTTTAGCGAGGAAGTTCTTGATACAAAAATTAATAATACAATGAACGAATCAACACTTCCATATAATATTGTACTTTACGATATGTCAGCATTAAAGAGAACCCCTGTGGAGATTGATTACTCAAAGGTTAGGGTTGAAATTCAAGAGAGTGCAACGGTTGTTATATTCCCTAGTGAATGTATAAAACTAAACAGCGGAAATACATACGAGTTTGAACTTAACTATATTGGGGATACATCAAATAACAAAATGAGCCTTAAAACTGTTTTACCACAGTTCAAAACGGTTTCACCTACGGTAGAATTGGTGAAATCTGTTGCTCCAGCAGAAATGGATATGACATTCGAAGTAAATCCGCAGGAGGTACAAACGGCAGACAGCGTATTGTTTGATATTATTTTTGAATCTAATCAAACAATTGAATTTGAGCTTTACAAAAAGAACCAAGCAGGTGTGTTTGAAAATATTAATACCTCAGGTTCAGCTTATACACCGCTTGTTATGCAAAACGAGGCAATTACTCTTCATTACATGATAGATAGAAAGATTCTAGGGCAGCCTGACTTTACTTTTGAAAGATTTAATCAGCTTAAAAATGAAGAATATGGTATTAAAATTATTAAAATTAACGGAAATGGGGATCGTGACGGATGGGACAAAACCGTTAAAATTAAAATACAGTGTGTTGCAGGTTCACGTACAAACCTTGGAACTATTGCAAGTAACCCTATTGGAAACCTTGACCTTGGTATAGCAGAAGGGGCAGTAATTGTTAACTATCCAAGAGTATTTGAGCTTATGGCAAGCTTCACAGATACTGTTATACCTGAATTTATTCTTGGGTATCCAAGGGTTATAGATGGTGGCGTAACAGCAGATACATTTGTAAGCCCATTAGTTAGAACAACCAGAAAAGGTACGTTCTACTACCTTATTGCACCAAAGGGTGTTGTAAGCAACCCTAATAAGTTGGATATACTTAATGGTGTTTTGAAGCCACAGGGCAGCGTAACAGGAAGTTTCTCTATAACTAGCGGTGATACGGAATTTTTATTCCAGATTGATGGGCTAAAACCAGAGACAGATTACACAATATTCTGCTTTTTAAAGGGAACTCCTCCAGAACTTGGAGAGATGACAACTTTCGATTTTAAAACAAAGCAGATAAGTCCGCCTGTAATGATAGATGCAGTTATAATTGCAAAAAATGAAACAACCTCAACAGTTAAGATAACACTTGATAAAGCGGCGGAAGTAGATTGGATTGTTTATAACAAACAGTCATCACCAGGTATGGCAACTATTACTCCGGAGATTATTAGAACAAGGGGTGAAACTGCTGAATATAAGCCTATAGACTATGGATCGGGAAGTGCAACGGTTGCAACTAACGCAACTAATGCAACAGTTACCATAACAATGAAAAATCTTGAAAGAAATGCTTACTACAATTTCTATGCGGTGGCAAAAAGCAAACTTGGCGGTGGAGATTCACTGATTAAGGAAGTACCAAATATTACACCTGCTGACACAACACCACCTTCGGTTGAGCTAGATACAGCTATTAAATCTGATACATCAGGTGGAAGCCCATATGGTGGTACTGTTAGTATTACCTTCTCTGAAGCTATGTTCTATATTCTTTCAGAGGGAACAAGTGGCGATAACAATTTGGAACTTCATCCATTAACACTAGCTAAATTTCAAGAGTTCCTTCAAACCTCTGCTGAAGGAGTTTCACTTGCTTCATATGCCGAGACGGGTGGGGCAATTAAAACTATTGTAATAAACTTTAACAAGGCATATAACAACGATACTATTATATTTGATAAGCCGCTTACAGATTCCAGCACAAATATAGCTGGTGCACTTAAGCTTACATTTAAGAATAGCGTAACTTACCAAGATGGTACTGTTGGACCAGGATGGGTAGCAGAATTCTACAAAGAGCAATAACAAAATAAAATTAGATTTTAAGAGGGGTGACTTTGGTCACTCTTCTTTTTTTTGGTAAATACAAGATATTAGCATTAATTAGGACAATGGTAAGTAATTCTAGCGTATGCTTTTGAAAATATATTACCCATAATATTGTTTTTTTCAATAAAATGCTGTAAAATATTGATTTAAGATGTCAACAAATATTGATTTTTGTTGCTTTTTTAAATATAATGTGGTTAGATATAATAGTTAATGTTAGAATAATAATCTTTGGTAACATATGTATTTTTAACTATGGCATATAAATAAATTAATATTTATACAATAATAAAATTTCAACTAAGGGAGGAAGAAGAAATTGTTTAGTAATTCAGTATATACTGCTGAGAAAATGGCGGACTATTTGTGGGAAAAACAAAAAGCAACGATGAACAATATAGCTAACAGTACAACACCGGGATATAAAGCACAATATGTCACATTTCAAGATGAACTAAGGCAAAAGCTACATAACGGGAAGGCATCTGAAATAAGAAATGGCATTAGAAACAGCAGAATTCGTGTTGAAACAAAAGAAAACGAAAGTACGAAATTGGATGGAAACAATGTTAATGTTGATGTTGAAGAGGTTGAACTTGCAAGCACAACAATACAATATCAGTATGCACTAAGAAGCATTACTGATGACCTAGCAAGACTTAAAAGTGTGATTAGATAAGAGGAGGATATATATGGCTTTTTTAAGTGCTATGAACATTAGTGGGTCAGCTTTAACAGCACAAAGAATGCGTCTTGACATTGCTTCGGAAAACATTGCAAATGTTAGCACTACAAGAACGGAAAGCGGAGAACCATACAGAAGAAAAATGGTTGTTTTTGAACCTATTCAGCAATCAAGCTTTCAGGCAGTTTTTAACCGAGCAAGAGGACAAGGTGCAGCCCAGCAAAAAGGCGTTAGGGTATCACAAATTGTAGAGGATACAAGAGATTTTAAAATGGTTTATAATCCGGCACACCCAGATGCAGATGAAAATGGTTATGTGCGTATGCCTAATGTGGATTTATTGAAAGAAACAGTAGACAGTATGGAGGCAACAAGAGCCTACGATGCCAATGTTACAGCATTTAATGCTATAAAAAGTATGGCAACAAAGGGCCTTGAAATAGGTAAGTAAAGTTTGCATAGTGGAACATAAATTGGAGGGATTAGATTGAACATAGTACCAATTCAGCGATTGGATGCATTGAAAGATTTGGCAAGCGTTAAGGAAACATCCAAGACGGACAATACAGTTAGTTTTAAAAATATTTTTGAAGAGGCTATTGCTAACGTTAAAAACACAGAAGATGATTTAGCAAAAGAACAATATTTATTTGCAACGGGACAGACTGACAATACACATGACATAACTATTGCTGCATCAAAAGCACAAATTTCTGTAGATTTATTGGTTCAGCTTAGAGATAAAGCTTTGAATGCGTATAATGAACTAATAAAGTTGAACTTATAAAGATATTTATATACATAACAGCAATGGAAGGTTATTTCTAATAATTCAAAGTTAAATGGGGTTTTGTTTTGAATGCGAATGAAAAGTTAAAGAATATTGGGTCAAAAATTAAAGAGCGGTACAATAAGGTAAATCCAAAACTAAGAAAAATAATTATTATCGCTACTGTTTTGGTTTTAGCGTTTTCAATAGGTACAGCAGTATATTTAAACAAAAAGACTTACGAGGTTTTGTTTTCTGGGTTAAACCAACAGGAAGCATCAGAAATAATGGGTGTATTGCAGGAAAAGGCTGTTGCTTATAATTATAGCGATGGCACAATTTCTGTGGATAAGACTGTAGTTGAGCAAGTTAAGGCAGAGCTGGTTTATGAAGGATATCCTAAAAGCGGATTTACTTATGATGTATTTAAGGACAACATAAGTATGACCAGCACAGATTTCGAGAAAAACAGCTATAAGATTTTTGAACTTCAAAATAGAATTGGTTCTACAATACGTCTTTTTGACGGAGTTAAAGATGCAAAAGTAACAATTGCCTCCACAGAGGACAGAAAATATGTTTTAGACAAAAATAGTACAAACAAAACAACAGCATCAGTTGTTGTAATTATGAATGACAACGGCTCACCTACTACTGAACAGGTTAAGGGCATACAGCGACTTGTTGCTAAAAGTATACCTAACATGGAACTTGAAGATGTTGCGGTTTTGGACGGAAACGGCAACGAAGTTTCAACATCGGAACAAAATACAGCAGAGGGTGCAAACAAGCTTAAAATTGAGTTTGAAAAATATATGGACGACACCTTAAGGGCTAAAGTATTAAATGTATTAGCACCTATTTATGGTGCCGACAACGTTAAGGTTTCTGTACGTACTACAGTTGATGTTGATAAGAAAGTAAGAGAAATTATTAATAATCAACTTCCGGTTGAAGGCAGCACTAAGGGTATACCAAACAAAGAGTCTTTTGAAACGGAAATTGCAAAAGATGGAGCAACAGCAGGTGGTGTGCCTGGAACTGAGACAAATGCAGATATACCTACCTACACTCAGGTGCAGGCGGATGGTACTGAAAATTACTACAGAAGTCAGTATGATGTGGATTACTTGGTTAATAAGTTAACCGAGCAGGCACAGATTGACTCTGGAAGTATTTCTGATATATCAGTTTCTGTAACAATAAACGGCAAGGATACTGGGGAAATTTCTAATGGTGATGTGGTTGCATTAGTTGGTAACACTGTTGGTATAGAAAAGAGTTTGCAGGAAGCAAAAGTTACAGTTGTAGCTGCACCATTCTATAACCCTAATGCAGAAGTTGAAGATGTTCCTGCAGTAGAGGGTATAAACAACTGGATAATTATTGGTGCAATTGCCAGTGGCGTACTGTTAATTTTAATAATAATAATTATTTTAGTTGTAAGACACAGAAGGAAAAAGAGAGCGGAAGCCCTTGCAGCAGAGTCAGCTTTCGATGTTGATATTTCTGGAATGAGCAGTAAGGAAGAACAGGAACTTTATCTTAAAAATCTGTTGGCAAAACAGCAGGAAGAAAGAGAAAACCAAATTCTTAGCCTTAACAATGAAAGAGCAATTGAGTTGAAAAATAAGGTGAGAGAAATTTCAGAAGAAAGCCCTGAAATTGCAGCTCAGCTTATTAAGACTTGGCTAAAAGGAGGCGAATAATTATGGCAGCACAGGCTAAAGCACCACAACCTAAAGCATCGCAACCTAAAGCGGCACAGCCGAAAGCAGCACATCCTAATATAGTACAACCTAAAGTAGCACAGACAAAAGAAACTCAACCAATAGAAATTACGTCTGAGCAAAAGGCGGCGGCTATTGTTGTATCTCTTGGTGTAGACAAGGCATCGGAAATATACAAATTTCTTTCAGAAGATGAGACAGAGCAGTTAACAATTGCTGTTGCACGGCTTGGGTATTTGCCTCCTGAAACTACTGAAAGTATATTAGACGAATTTTATAAAAGCTGTATGACCCAAAAAATGGTAACAGAGGGCGGTATGGAATATGCCAGAAGTGTTTTGGAAAAGGCAATCGGCCCAGACATGGCAGCAGAACTTTTGAGTAAGGTTTCAAAATCTTTACAAGCAAGAGCATTCTCGTTCTTAAGCAAATACGATGACAAAACGGTGTTTTCCTTGCTTCATAATGAGCGTCCGCAGACAATTGCGTTGGTTTTATCCTATATGGATTCAGACAGGGCGGCAAGCATACTTACATCGCTGCCGGAAACTATGAGATTGAAAGTTGTAGAGTCTGTAGCAAGAATGGATAGTGCATCACCAGAAGCAATGAAGATTGTTGAAAAGAAAATTGGAATGCAGTTATCTACTGTTATGACAACCGACTACACAAAGGTTGGCGGCATAGACTATATTGCTGAGGTTATGAACTACGTTGATCGTTCAAATGAAAAGTTTATTTTCGATGAACTGGGCAAAAAGGATGCAGTTCTTGTTGATTCAATTCGTAAGAGAATGTTTGTATTTGAAGATATTGTTTCTATGGACAATATGTCTATACAGAGGTTTGTACGTGATGTTGACCAGAAAGACCTTGTTTTTGCATTGAAAGGAAGTACACCAGAGGTTTCAGCGGTTATTTTTTCAAATATGTCTACACGTATGGCAGAGGCTATACGTTCCGAATTGGAAATTACAACAAATGTTCGTGTTAAGGATGTTGAAGAGGCTCAACAGCGTATTGTTGGCTTAATTAGAAAGCTTGAAGAAGCAGGACAGCTTGTAATTTCTAAGGGTGGAAAGGATGATATAATTGCATAACGATGGCGATGTTACCATAGACCCTTATGATTTTAAAGATAACTTTTACGAAAAAGACGAAGAAAAAAATGGCAATGAAGGCGAAGTGTTTGAAAATTTTAATGCGGAAGAAAAACATGACAGGGACGAAGACCAGAATGACGAGAACCAAAGCGAAGTACCTGAAATAACCGAGGCTGAAAGGATTGAAGAGGAATCCCGTAAGCGGGGAGAGGCTTTGATTCAAGAAATGATTGCCGAAACCAAGGCAGAAACAGAGCAAATGCTGAAAAATGCCAAAGAAAAGGCAGAGAGAATAAAAAAACAGGCTTATGATGAAGGCTTTGAGCAGGGTCGAGGTGAAGGCTTTGAAAAAGCACATAATGAGCACGAGCAAGAACTAAAAGAGGAAACGGCAGAGTTTCTTATAACGTTTAGAGATATAATACAGGCCTATGAGCATGAAAAAAATTTGTTAATTGACCAAAATATTGATAAACTTAAGGATATTTCGGTTGCAGTTGCCGAAAAGGTTATTCAGGTTGGGCTTAAGAGCAGTGGAGAGATAATTAAAAAAATGATTGTCTCTGCCACTGAAAAGCTTAAACATAAGGAATGGGTAAAAATATATATATCTAAGGCAGATGCATCTATGTTTGTTGAAGCTAATACAGACATTGCAAAGGCACTTGTTCATTTATCCGATAATTTAAAAATAGTTGCCATGGAAAACGGGGCACCAGGAACGTGTATAATTGAGTTGCCCGACCAGATTATTGATGCTAGTGCCAACACACAGCTTGAAAATATTCGCAGTATTTTAACAGGTGCTAGAGGATATGGAGGGAATGACGATGTTTGATGGGCTTGCTGATGCTGTAAAACGTTCTCAAACTATAAGCCATATTGGGAAAATAGAAAATATAGTGGGTATGGCAATTGAAGCTTCAGGCAGAAAAGCCAGTATTGGCGATATAAGCATGATTTACAATGAAAATGAAAAAAAACAGATTTATGCTGAAACAGTTGGGTTTAGGGAAGATAAGATTCTGCTTATGCCCTATGAGAACATAAAAGGTGTTTCGGCAGGCAGTTTTGTAAAAAATACAGGAGAATGCCTTAAAATACCGGTTGGAGACTTTTTACGTGGACGAATTATAGACGCAATGGGCAGACCAATGGACGATTTAGGAGATTTTAAGGTGGACTCTTTCTATTGCGTAGATAAATCCTCCACAAACCCATTAACAAGACCGGCGATTGATGAAAAAATCGAATTCGGAGTAAAAGCCATTGATGGATTTTTAACCATTGGCAAGGGACAAAGAATGGGAATTTTTGCCGGAAGTGGTGTTGGTAAAAGTACATTGCTTGGCATGATAGCTAAGAATGTAAAAACAGATATAAACGTTATTGCTCTTGTAGGAGAGAGAGGGCGAGAGGTTAGAGAGTTCATAGAAAAGGATTTGGGCGAGGAAGGACTTAAACGGTCTGTTTTAGTTGTTGCTACATCCGACCAGCCGGCTATGCTTCGTATGAAATGCCCTATGGTTGCAACTGCAATTGCAGAATATTTTAAGGACCAAGGGAAAAATGTTTTGCTTATGATGGATTCTCTTACACGTTTTGCTATGGCACAGCGTGAAATAGGGCTTGCCATTGGTGAACCGCCTATTGCCAGAGGATATACGCCGTCTATATATGCAGAGATGCCTAAACTTCTGGAAAGAAGCGGAAATTTTCAAGAAGGCTCCATAACTGGTATTTATACAGTGCTTGTTGAGGGCGATGATACAAATGAACCTATATCAGATACAGTGCGTGGTATTATTGACGGGCATATTGTACTTACAAGAAAGCTTGCAAACAGCAATCACTTTCCAGCCATAGATATTAATGCCAGTATATCTCGTTTGATGACGTCAATTGTAACTGCAGAACATAGAGGGTGTGCATCTAAACTGCGTGATATTCTTAGCATATATGAAAAAAACAGCGACCTTATTTCTATAGGTGCTTACAAAAGTGGTACAAACCCTAAATTGGATTTTGCAATTTCTAAAATTGATAAGCTGAATGAGTTTTTAAAGCAGGAAATAAACGCAAAATTTTCGTATGAGGAAACACTTGAGCAAATGGAGGAAATTTTAAAATAGGTGTATAGTTGGAGTAATGGGGTGTTGATTTGGCATGAAGAAGTTTACATTTCAGTTGGAAACTGTAATGGATTACAAAAATCAGAAGCTAGAAAGCAAGCGAAATGAACATGGACAGGCTATTGCTAATGTGAACCGACAAAAGGAAAAGATGTCTGCAATAATTAAAAAGTATAGCGAAGTGAACCTTGAATTTAACGAAAAAAAACAGCAAGGTTTAACTATTGTGGAGGCTATGGAGTACAGTGTTTTTTTGCAAAAACTTGATTCACAGCTTAAACAAGAGGAATCCATACTTACTGAGCTAAAAAAGGTAGAGGAAAAAAAACGCAGCGAGGTAGTTGAGGTTAAAATTGAAACCTCTACTCTGGAAAAATTAAAAGAAAAAAAGTACAACCAGTATAAAAAAGAGACTCAAAAAAGTGAAGAATTATTTATAGAAGAATTTATCACACGAAAGTGGTGTTGATATATCTAAAAGGGTGGCATAACTTTTATATGCTACCCTTTTTTTGCAAATTAAAGTGCATATTTTTGATTTATTTAGGAACATTTAATACAAGAAATTGAGTACTTAATGGTAATTACGGAATAATTGCACAAAAAAATACATTTTTTACATAAATTTACTGAATGACAACGAAAAATGCGTTGTTTTTTTGAGGTCGTATGCTAGAATTAAAAGGAACATGTTGGATAATGTGTTAAAAACTGCTACACAATTTGCAAAAAAATGTTTTGGTTTCAGTTTTAGAGATGCAAGTTGCATTAAATCTGTGTCTCCTTAATTAAAATTTAATACAAATTTAATGGCAAAGCTGTTGAAAAGCAGTGACGCAAAGCTATAGGGCCTTTTATTTTATAATGGTAGCCAGTTGCATTTAATTAAGCACCCGTATTTTGAGGATAGCTATGTGACAAATGGTCTATGAAAGGAAATCTATTTTAGGGCTTTTTGCTTTCAATACGTCAATTTCAACACATTTTAGGAGATCTTTTTCAAGGAATAATAAGCTAAACAAAGAAGCATTAATTAGACGTATTTGGTGTATTTGACGAGAGGGTGGGTTATTAATGATTAGAAAAATGAAGCTTAAAAAAATTGATTTTAAAGACCTAAAATTTAATGGGGACAAGTTCAAACTTGAGAAATTCAAGAATATGAAGCTTGCAACCAAAACAGCTGTAATGATTTCAGGGTTACTTGTTGTTGTATTTGTTGTGCTAATATCTTTTACAATAAACAGTGCCAGTGGTGCCATTGGTGAAACGGTTAAGGCAGAGTTTGCTTCCGATGCCTACGGCAATGCTTTGCAGGTGCAGGCAATTATAGATACTGCAGACAGAACCGCACAGAATTTGCAGGATTTTTTGCAGATTACCTTCAAAAAAAATCAATTAAATAAGCTTGTTTTGGATAAAGAAGAAGTTCTTGCAGATGGCACAAAGGTTATTTATAAGCAAAATGCCACTAAAAAAAGTGAAGTCTATGGAAAAGAAATTTCTATTGCAAGCTACAGCATGGAAAATTATGTTCTGGAAACAGCGTACACTGCAGTTAAAAATGACCCCAATATTGTAGGCATAGCGGTGTGTTTTGAGCAGAATAAATTTGACCCAGCAATTAAGGACTACTCCATTTACATAAGTGATGAGGGTGCTGAAAAGAGAGAGCCTCAGTCTGTAGGTACTTACGCTGATTATTCTAAGGAGGATTACTATTCAGTAGCGTTATCTACTAAAAAGCCTTATTTCACAAATCCTTATGTAGATGATGGCAAAACCATTATAACCGTATCATACCCAGTTATATATAATGGGGCAGTTCAGGCTGTTGCAATGGTAGATATTGATATAGAAAGCTTTGCTAAAATAAAATCAACAGATGCAAAATACAAAAGTATGTATGCAAACATAATTACTGATGATGGTGTAATTGTTTACGACAGTGAAAGTGCCAGCGATATTGGGCATAATCTTAATGAGTTCTTCAAGGATAAAACTGAATTTTCAAAAATTACTGATGGTTTTGCTGCTGCTGTGAATTTTACGGCACAAACTATACGTGAAGACGGCAGGAGGGTTTCACGCTTTCTTAGCCCTGTGAATGTTGGCGATAGATTGTGGTGGGCACAAACAGTTCTTAACACCGATGAAGTATATGATGATGTAAATCAACTTAAAATGGTTATGGTATTAATGGCCGTTGTGGCACTTGTGCTTATTATTATACCTATAAATATTGTTTTAAAAAGGATGCTTAAACCAATTGAAGGCGTTGTTGAGGCGGCAAATCAGATTGCCAAAGGTAATTTGGATATTCAACTTGAGACAAAATCAAATGATGAAATTGGTATGCTTTCAATAGCCTTTTCAACTATGGCTGAAAATCTTAAATTAATTATACAGGATATTGGTTATGTGCTTGGGGAACTTGCCCAAGGAAATTACCAGATAATATCAGAACATATAGATGATTACGTTGGTGAATACAAAAACATAATTCTTGCTATGAGACACATGAAAGAAAGTCAAAACCTCACTATGATGCAGGTTAGCCAAACGGCAGAACAAGTATCATCTGGTTCAGAGCAGGTTGCCTCAGGGGCACAGGCACTTAGCCAAGGTGCTACAGAGCAAGCAAGTGGTATAGAGGAGCTTTCTGCTACCATAACGGAGATTACAAGTAAAATAAAAACTAATGCAGAATATGCAGTTCATGCAAGCAATCTTTCAAATGAAGCTGGTAAAGAAGTGCAAAACGGAAGTTCACACATGCAGTCTATGATGGCAGCAATGGATGAAATTACAAATACATCAAAAGAAATAGGAAAGATTATTAAAACCATTGATGATATTGCTTTCCAAACTAATATACTAGCATTAA
>JAQVIB010000201.1 GCA_028695945.1 Lachnospiraceae bacterium | reverse complement strand
AACTGCAGCATTTGTAATGAAGCATTTTCTACCATTAATTACATATTCGTCTGTTGCAGCATCATAAACAGCGGTTGTTTTTGTGCTACTAACGTCTGAACCAGCCATTGGCTCTGTTAAAGCAAATGCACCCATCTTGCCTTCCATCATAAGGTCGCAAACCATTTTCTTTTGCTCTTTGCTACCAGCAATCATAATTGGTTTAGCACCAAGGTTGCTGCAAACCATTGTTGTTGCAAAGCCTGCATCTGCATATGCCATTTCTTCGTATAAAGCTGATAATGTAACAGAGTCAAGGCCTACTCCGCCAAACTCTTCAGGAACTTCAAGTACATGAAGACCCATTTCTAAAGCTTTGTCATACATTTCAGTAGCCCATTCACCAGAGATATCAAATTCCTTACACTGTGTCATAACTTCTTTCTTACAAAAATTCTTTACCTCTGCTAATAATTCTTTGCTATCGTCTGAAAGTAAGTACATAATTAATTCCTCCAATATTTAATATAGTTTACAATAATAATTTTCTTATACTTATAATTTGAAGCACACTTTGCCAGGATTTAAAATTAAGTTAGGATCAAATACTTTCTTGATTCCCTCCATAAGTTCCATATTAGTTTCTCCAATAGAATTTTGAAGGTAACTCATTTTTGCATGACCAACTCCATGTTCTCCTGAAACCTGTCCGCCAATTTCATCTGCTTTAGCGTACATTTCATCCATAACTGCTTTGCACTTTTCTTCCCATTGCTCATCTGTAAGTTCATCTTTACAAGCATAAATATGAAGATTTCCATCACCAGCGTGACCAAAGCTTCTTATTCTGATTCCATATTTTTCTTCTAAAGAATTTACAAATTTAAGGTACTGTGCAATTTTATTTCTTGGAACAACAACGTCACATTCATCTAATGAAGGTGTATCTGCTAATATAGCTTCAAGGAAGCTTCCTCTTGCAGCCCATGTGTTCTTTTTAAGTTCAGGCGTATCAGCAACAAAAACGTCTATTGCTCCTGCCTCGAAAAGCATTTCAGATGCTTCCTCAGTCATACGTTCTAATTCTTCCATAGAGTTGCCATCAAATGTTACCAAAAGGTATGCTCCTGCCTCATCTTTACAAGGGAAAACATCCTTTTTCTCTAAAAATTTCTCAGACATTCTTACAATATCTTTTTCCATAAATTCCAATGCAACAGGAGCAAGTTTATTCATGAAAAATTTAGGAACAGCCTCTATACAGGCATCTAAATCTTCAAAAGGAACAATCAAGCTGATATTTTCTTTTGGCAATGGAATAAGTTTTAGTGTAAGCTCTGTTATAAAGCCCAAAGTTCCCTCTGAACCTACCATAAGATTAACCATACTGTAACCAGAACTGTTTTTAGCAACATTGCTACCAAAACGAGTAATCTCTCCACTAGGAAGAACTACCTGCATTGCACGTACGTAATCTCTTGTAACTCCATACTTTACAGCTCTCATTCCACCTGCGTTAGTAGATACGTTACCACCTAAAGTAGCAAACTTCTCACCTGGGTCTGGTGGATAAAGCAAGTCTTTCTTCGCACAGTCTTCAGCGAGGTCATTTAAAAGCACACCTGGTTGAACTGTTACTGTGAAATTTTCCATGTCATAACTTAAAATCTTATTCATTTTTATTGTAGAAATTATAACACCGCCGAATTTTGCAACAGCAGCACCTGCTAAACCTGTCCCTGCACCTCTAGGTATTGCAGGTATATTCATTTCATTACAAAGCTTCATAATAGCAGATATTTCTTCTGCAGATGTAACTTCTACAACTGCCTCTGGTGAATAATAACCATATTCAGGCATCTCATCATGGGTATAATCTTTGTTGATATCTCCGTCAACAAACACCCTATTTGGTGCTATTGCCATAAGCTTTTCAATTACCTGTGGCGTTACCTTGTTGTAATTACTCATTAATCAACTTCCCCTCTCGCTATTTTAGTCCCCAATGTGTTCTCTTTAAAATTTATATTGAAGTAAAACCTACACGTTTTGTTAATATTTTGTCGGTATAGTGGTCTTACCGCAACAGCCGAAAATTTTCTTTTTTTTACTTCCTCGCCTAAGTCAGTAATTCAACATTATTTCAAAATTTAAATTGATACTTTCTTGTCGGTATGATGGTCTTACCATCTTTTGCGAAAAACCTTCAGTAAACTTAGCAATTAATTGGACATTTTCATGTTGTCCAACTCCTCCCGAAACGGTTGCTAAATTACCTTTCATCTTTCAGTGGTAACCAATTAATTTAATACCGCGCAATCCATACAATTATTTTTCATATGCCCTAACGGTCATATTTGTCTTGAAATGCTTTTAACAGCTATGTAATGCAATTGTGTTGCTTTATTTTATATATGCCTATATGCCACTTCCTCTCACACCATTCATCAATTAAATCTTGGTGAAAACAATTTAACACATAAAACTTATATTTTCTTTGCTATGCTATTATATTAATTTAGAATTAAGAAAAAGTCAATTATGAAAACCTAACAGAATTTATATAAAAAATTATGCAATATTTAGTATGCAAACTATTTGCGTGCGTTAAAAAAATATTAAAGTTATTGCACTAAAAAGGTGTAATATTAAAACTTTATTTGTTACATTTTTAGCAATTTCATAAAATTATGCTCAAAGTTAGCCAAAAATATGATTTTTAACCCTATGAACTGTTTTCTAACATAAAAGTTGTCTCTGTCTATACTTTTAGCCTATAATACAAGTTTATTTTTTATCATTTTAATTTTTACTATCATTTTTTTACACAAAAAATCGACATCTACCAACAATGTAGTTGTCGATTTTTCAACATCTTCTTACACATAAGTGCAATCTGCTATAAAAGGCTTTGAGGATTAAGGGCTATGTTGAGCAATACACTGCTTTTTTTTTCACCAGCTCTAAATTTTTCTACCGACCTTCTAACGAAACTCCTAAGTTCCTCCTCCTGCTCACCCTTTATAAATATATGCCACCTATATTCATCCTTTATTTTAGAAATTATAGCAGGAGAAGGCCCAAGTATTTCAAAGTTTTTATTAATATTATGTTTACCTAAAATATGTGAAAGGCGTTGAATTTCTTCAATTACATCTTTCTCATTTTTACCAAATGCAAGAACTGAAAATATGTTTGAAAACGGTGGATATGCCATGGTCCTTCTTAATAAAGTCTCTTTTTCATAAAATTCTTCGTAATTGCATTGTGCTGCCAAATTAATTATATAGTTTTCAGGTTGATATGTTTGAATAATAACCCTTCCTGGCAAGTTGTCACTACCTGCACGACCTGATACCTGAGTAATAAGCTGGAATGTGGTTTCTCCTC
>JAQVIB010000200.1 GCA_028695945.1 Lachnospiraceae bacterium | reverse complement strand
CAAAACTTGTATTTGCCAAAGAAAATCTTATAATTGCATTGGCTTCAGAGGAAAATTATATTGAAGAAGTAAGGAAAATGCTTTATTTAATGGTAGATAAATTGCCTAATGGAGCAGCTAAAAAAGAAGAAGTAAGGCTTGCTAAAAATATAGGTGGTGAAGCTATTGAGAATGGTGCAAAAGTTGTTTACAATGCAAAAGCGGCAAGCTTTTTTAAAGACGGCTTTAAATACAGTGGAAAAATGAGTGTTATTAAAAACATTGTGAACACAGAGTATTTGTGGAATGAGGTACGTGTTAAGGGTGGAGCGTATGGCTGTGGCTGTAACTTCAGCCGTAACGGAATTGTATACGCATATTCATATCGTGACCCTAATATTAAGGAAACATTTAATAATTTTGATAACATTGGTAATTTTCTAAATAAAATAATTCTTTCGGATAAAGAAATTACAAAATACACCCTTGGAGCAATAAATGTAATTGATAGACCCAAAAGTATGTCTGACAGGCTTGAACTTATGGTGGCTAGGTATTATAATGGTTTAACAAAGGAAGATGTGCAGAGAGAACGAGATGAAATACTTTCAGTAACTGAAAAAGATGTTAAGGAATATGCCCAACTTTTTAATGCAGTTATGAAATATGGAGCAATTTGTACATTTGGAAGCGAAACAAAAATCAATGAAAACAAAGCACTTTATGAACAAACAAGAAAACTTTATAATAAGTGAAAATAGTAAAGGTGGGTAAGTTGAGCAAAAAAACCATACAATACTGTGGTATACCAATTGAATATACACTTACGAGAAAGTCTGTTAAAAACACGAATGTAAGAATTAATGAAAAGGGTGAAATACGTGTTTCGGCAAGAAATGGACTGCCTATTGAAGAAATAAATGATTTTATTGAAAGCAAGGCAGAATGGATTATCAGAACTTTAGCGGCCGTTGAAAGATACAACATGACAAAGCCTGACAGTGAAATATATGAAGGCAAGAAATGCTATTACTTGGGTGAGGCATGTGTGGTTGAAATAAAGCAGAGTGATATGGATTTCATTGAAAAAAATGAAAACATTATTAAAATTTCTTCAAGACAACCGAACCAAAGGGATATTATTAAAGTGCAATATTTAAGTTGGTTAAAAAAAGAGGCTGCTCCGGTTTTTAATAATTCTGTTATGAGGATGCACAGCCTTGCTGCAAAAGAAAATATTCCTATACCAGCAATAAGTATAAGAAATATGAAAACACGTTGGGGTAGCTGTAACCCAAGAAGTGAAAAAGTAACCCTTAATTTACAATTGATGAAAGCAGACCTTGAATGTATTGACCATGTGGTATTACATGAACTTATGCACTTTAAGTATTCAAACCACGGCAAAGACTTTTACGCGTTAATTCATAAGTATATGCCAGATTGGAAAGAACACAGAAAGCGGTTGAACGAAAAGTTTAAGGACGGAATATAAATATTAAAAGTTGTTATCCTATTGAAAGGGTAATAACTTTTTTCTTATTAAAATTTAAATATTCCAGTTATGGTAAGACCAAATAATATTATTAGTTTGTTAAAAATAAAAGGTCATAGTACTATACCAAAGATTAAAAATTTGTATCGAGAGTGTTTAAAAACTGTAAAAGTATAGCGTTTTAGTGTTGACGTTTGCATGTGCCTTTGGTAGTATTAAAGCTGGATTAATGAGAAATTGAGTTCGTATATACGACTGGCTTTTTGGATTTTAAGCATAGCGTACAAGAATATATTTGCTGAGAACAGCAGAAAGGGCGATTAATATGAAATTAATGCATACGAAATTACCTGAGTTTTTAAAAAAAATGAAGGTGGCAGCAACTGAAAGCAGTTGTCCAAAAGAAATTACAATAAGAGGACTGGAAAATCTTACTTCTGCAAAGATGCAGTCACTTAGAACTGGCAGGATTGAACATGCTGTTGGTGAAATGACACATAAAGAAGGCGTAGAAAAAATAGATTTAGTTGTTATTCCACGTGTACCTGAAACTATGCATACTGTAATAATTAAAGGCATGGATAAAGACGGTAACGTAAAAAATGCAATATTGGAGTTAGTTAACATACTTCACCCTACAGAGGAAGCAGAACTTATGGGTTGCAAAGATGTTGATGACAGAAGACCAGGAATTGGCAGACACTAATAGGAGGGAATAACAATGGCTAAACTAACATATAAAATGATTCCAGAAGGTATGCTTAAAGGCAAATATATACCTTTAAATATTGCATTTATTAACTTAAACGATGTGAAGGCTTGCGGCATTACGCCAAAGGAGGCTTTTGAGGCTGTAGCCAAAACAGTTGAGGGTCCTGTTGGTATGAATATTTTTGACCCTGATTGTGTTACTACAACAAGCGACGGAGTTATGGTGGACGGAACTACCGTATTTATGGCAGCAGCTGACAGAGGCATTATTAATAAAGATTTTGGTTATCTTGAAATGATTGAAATGCCTTATTCAGAAAAACTTATTGAGGAAGAACCACATCTTTTGCAGTGGGATGCAAACTACAAAGGCAAAAAGCTTTTTAGAGGCCCAGACCCTCATACAAAATTAATTCCTGTACACAATGTTTGCATTTCAGGCCGTGCAAGCAATAACAATTCTGCAACAGAGATGATGAATATTATTACTATGGAGGAAATTCTTCTTCCTATTCTTGGACAGCAGCAGATTATAGAAAACGGAGAAGTTGTTCTTGGGCTTACTGGAGGTGTAATTTCTGTTGGAATTGGTATGATTATGCCAGAAATGTATGGTCGTGTGTTCCCTACAAGGCAGTTCCCAGCAGGTGAAACAGCCCATGGAAGTGGTATTTATGCACAGACACTTAAGGCACATATTCCATGTATAGTAGCAGACAAGTCTATTCTTGCAAAATATATTATAAGAGCATTACAGGCCGGTTGTATCCCTGGAAGAACAGTAGGTGCTTCGCCAGCGGTGCTTGCTGTGGCAAAACATATGGGAATTGCTCCTGACTATGATAATATTACGGAAAAAGCATACGAGGAGCTTGCAAGCATTGGTTGTACAAAAGAATGGATGCAGGAAAAGGTGGAAATTTTGACACCTGAAGAAATTATGCTTAAAGCCGATGAGATTATACCTGGAATAGAGGATGCTTCAAAATTTAAGGCGGAAGAACTTGTTCAGGTAGTAACAGTAGAAGTTTAAGATGGGTGATATAAAATGGAAGACAACAAAGTAATTGTTCAAGTGGACAAGACTGTTATTAAAATAACCGGACTGAAGGTTAAGGGGCTTAATATACAAGAGTTAGAGAAGATAATATTTGACAAACTGAAAAGTGTTGTGCGTATTATTGGTGTTACAGGTGAGTCCATTGAA
>JAQVIB010000016.1 GCA_028695945.1 Lachnospiraceae bacterium | reverse complement strand
AGAACAAATGCCTTCAACAATTATTGTCATATCACTGAACCTCCTCCAAGGCAATTCCACAAGTATAATGCAAAGGCTATGCCGCTTGCAATAGCAAAGCCTGAAAGAATGGCTTCAATAGCACGTATATTACCAGAAATATGCTCTCCGTTTAAAATATCGTTTACCGCATGAACAAAAGGAACTCCAGGTGCAAAGGATATAAGCGAGCCTACAATTATTTTATCTAAATTAGAGCCTATGCCATATCGCATTAAAAGTACTGAAACAAAACCAACAATAAAGCCTGCACACATTGTAACCAAAAAAGAAAGCATTTTTATTGAAGTTAAGATTTGAATGAAAACACCAACACAAAAGCCAACGGCTATAGATGTTAGGGCATCATATATTGTGCCGCCGAACATAAAGGTACGAAAACACCCTGCACCTGCAAAAGCTAGGGCGATAACTAAAAAAGAATATGTATTTTTTGTTGCCATGTTTATAATTTCTTTTATTGCAGTGTCGGCATCAATACTGTTATTAACAAAGCTTGTGACTATTTCTTCTATGTAGGCAATACGCTCAGTGTGCATATTTTTTTTGTGTACATGCTTAACCATTGTAAGCAATCCTGTTTCCTTACTGTCGATAGTTACTATTACTCCGGACGTAGTAATAAAAACTTCGCTTTTGGTGAAATTACAAGCACTTAATGTACGTTTTATTTCGGCTTCAATGCGATGTGTGCCACAGCCGTTTACAAGCAGTTTTTCCCCAACAGTGACTGCTAGCTCAAGTACAGTTTTTGAATACATAATATATCTCCTTATTATTTCCTTCAAACATACGCATATAATTGTACTACTATAATGGGAAAAATCAAGAAGAACTACATTTTTTAGTGTTGAAAAATGAAATATGATTGTTTATGGTGTATTCATAAGCTATACTGTAAAATGGGTGATTTGTATGATTGGAAAATATAAGACAATTCTTAATGAAGGTACGGCTGAAATAGTGGAAAAAAAATCTCGTTTCATTGCAAATGTACGTCCTGTTAAAACAGAAGAAGAGGCACGTGCATTTATTGAGGAAATGAAGAAAAAATATTGGGACGCAAGGCATAATGTTTTTGCGTACCAAATAGGTGAGAGAAATGAAATTCAGCGTTTCAGCGATGATGGTGAGCCACAGGGCACAGCTGGAATGCCGGTGCTTACTGTGCTTAGTGGTGAGGATATTAAAAATTGCTGCATTGTTGTAACCAGGTATTTTGGCGGAACTTTATTGGGTACAGGCGGACTTGTTCGTGCATACGGTAAAAGTGCAAAAGAAGGTGTGCTTAATGCGGGCATAGCAGAGATAACCACATTTAGGCAATATTCCATTGTTACCGAATATGCTATGCAAGGTAAAATTCAGTATGAAATTATGCAAGGGGAATATATAATAAAAGATACAAATTTTACTGACAAGGTAGAATTTATAGTACTTGTGGAAGAAGAAAAGGCTGAGAAATTTGAAAGCGGCATAACTGATATTTCTGCAGGAAAAGCTAAAATAACATTTCTTGAAACTGTGCGTGGTGCATGGGTAAAGGAAGAATTTGTAGTTTGCCACTAGCTTTGCAATACATGTTTCATATTGTTAAAAAACTTGTATTCACAACAAAAAAATGATAAAATATCGTGAAAAAGCAAAATTGATAAAACAATTTTTGATGAATTAATTAAAGAATATGTAAAAATAAGGAGGTAAATTTAATATGTCCGGACATTCCAAGTTTGCGAATATTAAACACAAAAAAGAAAAGAATGATGCGGCAAAGGGTAAGATATTTACCATGCTTGGCAGAGAAATTGCAGTTGCTGTTAAGGCAGGCGGTGCAGACCCTGCTAATAACGGGAAGCTTAGAGATATTATAGCAAAGGCAAAAAGCAACAATATGCCTAATGATACAATTGACAGAAGTATTAAAAAAGCAGCAGGAGCAGACGATGGCGTTAACTATGAAGTAGTTGTGTACGAAGGATATGGCCCTAACGGTGTTGCAGTTATTGTAGAGGCACTTACAGATAACCGTAATCGTGCGGCGGCAAATGTGCGTAATGCCTTTACAAAAGGTGGCGGAAACATGGGCACAAGCGGTTGCGTGTCTTTTATGTTTGATGAAAAAGGGCTTATTGTAATTGATAAGGAAGAAGTGGAAATGGACGATGACGAAATTATGATGATTGCCCTTGATGCAGGTGCAGAGGATTTTGGCGTTGAAGAAGATAGCTATGAAATTACAACTTTGCCAGATGACTTTAGTGCAGTGCGAGAGGCACTTGAAAAATCAGGTATTCCTATGGCAAGTGCAGATGTAACAATGATTCCACAAACATATACAGAATTAACAAGCGATGAAGATATTAAAAAGATGAATAAACTTCTTGATTTGCTTGACGAAGATGACGATGTTCAAAACGTTTATCATAACTGGGACGAATAAATAATAATTTTAAAACCTTGTAAAATCAATACTTTCAGAAAGATTATACACTCTATACATTGTCATTTTGCATAAAAAGTGAAAAGATGATGATGTACAAACAGCTTTCAATGATGATATACGTATGTGCATTTTTCAGTACAAATATTATTATTGGAGGTTGTTTTTTTATGCAATTAATACACCTATTAGATGAGTTTTTACTTGAGTTAAAGTTGGCTAACAAATCAGATCGGACAATAAAGAGTGTCAAAAATAATTGCCTTTTGTTTTTTAAGTATGCTGAACATGAATTTAATATTAACTCAATAGAACAGTTAAATAGAAATCACATTAAAGCTTATATTCAGTACAAGCAATCTTTAGGCTTAAAAGCTACTTATATTAACAGCATTATGAAAAATTTACGAATGTATTTTGATTATTTAGTACAAGAAGAATATATTACTCATAATTTTATGAAACAAATTAAATTCCAAAAAGAAAACAAGGTTATCATTCAATCATTTAATGATGCTGAAGTTTCCCGAATGATAAAGTTTTATAAAAATGAGGATTATTTAAACTCAAGAAATAGATGTATCATTATTATGCTATTTGACACAGGGATTAGAAACGCTGAATTATGTGATATTATCCTTAAAGATATTAAAGACAATGCTATGTTAATACATGGAAAAGGTGACAAAGAAAGAATAGTGCCTATTTCACCTTATTTACAAAAAGTTATGCTTAAATATGAGCAGAAAAGAAACTTGTTTATTAAGGAAAGGTTTGAAGCAGATAATTATTTTCTTAGCCAAAAAGGGAAGAAATTAACACCCGAAACAGTGGAAAGAGTTGTAAAGGATTGCGGAAAAGGTGTTAATGTAAGGGAAGATATTAGATGCTCACCTCATACTTGTAGGCATACTTTTGCACAAATGCAGTTAAAAAATGGGTTAGACGTATATTCTCTATCACGATTATTAGGGCATGAGAATATATCTATTACTAAAAGGTATTTGCAATCTATAACAGATGCAGATATATTAATTTTGGCGGTTAAAACATCACCGTTAATGAATTTATAAACATCACTAGGGGTACACGTTTAATGTGTATCCTTTTTTATTTAAAACAAGTCGGGAGTAATGACCTCTCGTATTTTTTGTAAGAGGGGTTTTACTCACACTAGATAAAGAAGATATCTTATTATCTAGTGTACCTAAATCCCGATTTTTAGAAAGAAGGTATCACATGGAAATTAAGCAATATTTAACAACAGTAAACTTTACACCATCAACCAATAAGCAAAACAAGTACATAGTGATTCACTACACAGCTAATGATGGAGACACAGCACAGGGTAACGCTAATTACTTCCACTCTATCAACAGAAACGCTTCAGCTAATTATTTTGTAGATGAGAATGAGATTATACAAGTTGTGCCAGATAATTACATTGCGTGGCATTGTGGGGCAAAAACCTATGTACACCCATATTGCAGAAACACAAATAGCATAGGTATTGAATTGTGTAGTAGGAAAGACAGCAACGGCAATTACTACTTTAAAGATGAAACGGTAAAAAATTCTATTGAGTTAGTTTGTGACTTGATGAAAAAATACGATATACCAATAGATAATGTTATACGTCATTTTGATGTAACAGGGAAACGATGTCCTGAACCTTTGATTGAAACTACAGCATGGGAAGGATATAAAACAAGGCTTAAAAACGAGTTTTTAGGGTCTAATTTGGACGATAATAAGGAGGGTGATAATTTGTACCAGAATATAAATGAAGTGCCAGAATGGGCAAAAAACACTATTAAAAAGTTGACAGATAAGGGATGCTTTGGAAATGTAAATAAGCTGAATTTAACAGATGAGATGTTGAGAGTGTTTGTTATTATGGATAGGTATATTGGATAATTAAGGACGAAATTCGTACATAATATACTTTCATGGCGGTATTTTCCGCTGTGACATTGTATGTGGGTAGCGAAATGCGACATACTTAACCGACACCAAAAACTGGGGAAGCTACTGTATACGGTTAAACGCAGTACACCTATTACTGACCTGAATGGAACTTTATTCCTATCAGCTTTTTGTAGGCACGGGATGAAACGCACCATACCGATTCCAAAAATAAATAGAGTAAGCCCAACTTCAGTTACCAATCTAGTAACCGTAGATAAACAATCTAATCGTACTTTATGTTTACCGTCAGTACTTACCAGTTTAGTAACTACTGAAAGATAATAAGTTTGCCGAATTCCATTAAAGGTTTAAAAATAAACCTCTATTTTTTAAGTTTTGAAATTAGAGGTTTAAAAATCAACCTCAAATGGAACGTAAGAAGAATAGATAACATATAAGAATATAAGATTAATAATAAATATATATTTATTATTTCTTTTCGCTTACGCTCAAGGTCATTTTTTTCTTTCTTGAGTGTTTTCAGGTTACGACAAATTGTCGTATCCATATCCATTTCTTTAGCAATGTCTGATTGAGTTTTCAAGAGGTCATTTTGACCTTTTGATTTTCTATCCCCACCATGTTCAATTCCATACAATCTTTCCAGTTCCTTAATCCTCAAGCCAACTTTCTTACTTAAATTCACGTTTTCGCACCCTATTTTAAACGATAATACTTTTCTGGTGCAATTAATCACCTTAATAATATAATCGAAAATAGGGGTGTATTTTGATGATTTAGTTAAGCATATTTGGTATGAAATAATCACTAAGCACGAAATCGTGTTCAGTATTTAATGTTCACCTTTAAAGGGGTACGTAAAAGAGGTATATAACATTTGTATATTAGGCTTTATATCACTTTCAAGGCAAGTTTCAATTTTTGTCAATCTACCATCAATATTATTTAATTGTTCATTTATTGGCTGTAATTTAGTATCAAACAATTCTGCTATGTCAGTGAGTAATGTTTTTATATCGTTGTCCATTTAGTAACCTCCAGTCCTCTGTATTGTTATAATATATAATAGTTTTGTATAATCTTCAATGTATTTTTTTTATTTAGACTTGTAATGTGTAAAAAAATATGTGCTTAATGATTACTCTTCGTCATTGTTTTTATTTTTTATTTCATAATAATATTTTTCAAAAATTTCTATTATTTCATCATAAACTTTCTGCCTTTCATCATGTGATAATTTTTCTAATGTAAAAAAAGGAATTGATATGATTGCTGAAATAAAACCGAGGTCAAATTTACAAGAACGTACAAAAGCAAATAACATCCTTTCAGCATCTTTAGGGCGTTTTTGATAGTACGCTTTGATGATTTTATTAGTTAATAATAACATTTTTTTAAATTTTTCATCATTATCAAAATTTTCTTTGTGATAATCTTTAATATTATCAATTTCTAATTTGCTTTCCATATTATCTTCATCATCAATTATTATTGTTTCTTCTTCAATATTCATATCCTCTTGTTTCAATAATGATTCTATTTTATTTTCAGCATCATCCTCAGAAATATTGAATAAAAAAATAAATAATTTAATTAAATCTTCCGATTTAATACTTAATATATGTTTGTTTTCAAGTCCTGATACATAACTCGTTTTTCTATTGATTGATTCTGAAGCCTCTTTTACTGATATTCCTTTTCGTTCTCTTCCTAATTTGATTTGCTTTCTTATTGAACTATTTAATTTTATTTTTTCTTTTAACATATAGGTATTATCCTCCTTTATATAGTGGTTATTCTATCATATATTTAATAAAAACACAATAGAATATATCGGTTATTCTAAATATTTTCCAAAAATAAAAAAATATATTCATAAATAGAAAATAAATTAAAAAAATATCGGATTTTTCTTGACGATATATCGGATAAGTAATATAGTAAATATTGTCAAAATGAAATATACAGAATCAGTATAAAATCAATACTGGAAATCAAAAAGATGGTTTCATCTTCCGACCAAATGGACGGAGGGTAAAATTCTAAGGAGGAACCCAAATGAAACAAATTGAATACCTAACAGAAACCAACGCAACCGCAGACGATTTACTTGACATCATTGCAGCACAGAACGCTCTAATATCACAGCAAGCATCAGAAATAAAAGAACTCAGTAAAGCTACATATTCACCGCCAGTAGTTAAGGATGGTGTACTGGTACAATGTGCAGTAACAGCTATTAGCCAAAAAAGACCCACAGCTCAAGGCAACAAAGAAATCAAATGGTATGAGGACAAGCTTATAAAACCAACACTGAAAGTTATCTAAAGGAGGAATTCAAATGAAAAAAATGGAAAAAGAAATTAAAAAGTTTTGTGATGCTAATGGGTATGATTTTTACGCAAATTATTCTGGAAGGGGTATGTTTGGTAATAAATGCGTTGGGATTGTAGGAGATAACACTCTACGTATTATGATAGAGTTATTCTGTTTTTTACTAGATATTTACGATGGCACTACAGGGTATGAACTTTCAAAAATGTTGGGAAGTCCTATGACGGATAATATGGGCGAGGAATATATCTTGTATTTCCCTAAAATTGAAGCAATAAAAGAATAATGGAAGTATCTAAGGAGGGAATTCAAATGAAAATCTATCTCGAAGTTGATTATGACGGTGTACAAGCCATTTACACTGATGATAAAAATGTTAGCCTTGAAGTCATCGAATGTAACAATGATGTTTTTAATGAAATAATTAGCCGTAACATTGGTGATTTTGAAGATGAGTTTGAATATGAAGCTGAAGCAAAAAAAGAATATGAAAATCTTGAATTTGAAGAACGTGAAATTGTGGATAATGTTATAGGGCTATCCATGCAAAAGAGAAATCTTAAAATGATATATCCTAAAATTTCAAAACAACAATTCGCTCAATAGAGTGGTTTATATAGATAGCACAGTTACTATTATTATTTTTTATTCCAAGGAGGAAAATTATGCAAACAGAAAAAAAGATGATGGAAATTCAAAAAGGTTCAGCAGCACAGGGTTATGCAGTTAGTATTGAGCACATTTTAAGTGATATTTTCGGTTGCAGAAGATTTGGGTTTGGTGGATTAGTAAATTCAGATGTAATAAGAAAGTATCCTTTAGCTGCCATAAGTGCTGGATTAGGATATTTATATGCAAACGCTAATAACAAAAAGAAGGCAGAGATTGAGGGCTACATCGAAAATTATAAATATTATCTTGAAATGTCTCTGGATGAATTAATGTCATTTGATACCTCTTCAAAATGCACAGGTAAATTTGTTCAAGAAATTGATTATAGTAATGGCAGTGAAGCAATTAAAGATTACATTGACAAATTACAAGAAATCTGTTGAAAAAGACTTGCAGGTCTTAAAACAAGAGACACAAGTTGTTAAAATTATCTAACACATACAAAAAGGAGAAATGTACTTATGGCAAATGAAATTCAGGAATTTATTAATGAAGAAAACGGTTTAAATGTAAGGGCAATTCAAAATAAAGATGGTAGTATTAGCATGAATGCAGAAGATACAGCTATTGGATTTGGTTGGACGAGAGATAAAGGCGGTAAATTGTATGTAAGATGGGAAACTATTAACACTTATATTAAAGATTTAGGGTTTTTCCAAGTTGTTGGGAAAGATGATTATGTTCCAGAATCGTTATTTTATTTACTGGGGATGAAAGCGTCAAACGAAAAAGCTAGAAAATTCCAGATGTGGCTTGCTACAGAAGTGATTCCATCAATCAGAAAACATGGTGCTTTTATTGCCGATAGCGAGAATGTGGATGAAAACTATGTACTTAATGAACTTCGATTTTCTCAGAAGAGAACTATTAAGACATTTTCAAATGCTGACGTTTTAGAGATTAAAAAGCTATATTCAGAATTTAGAGAATATGTGGATTTAGAGTATAAATATAAAACGGATGATAGAGTAGCACGTTATAAATCTGTTGAAAAAGGATTACAGCAATTACTTGATAATTTAGCTGTTAATCCAGATAATGTTGGAGATTGTTATAATGTTAAGCAATTGGAGAAAAAAGTTCTTTTTGATAGAACAACCTTAGAAAAAAGAATTAGCGGTGGGCAAAAAGCTGCAAAAACAAGACGTATCGGAGAACTAGAAGAAGAGTTGTCTGATTTAAAAAGTGAGCCAGATATTTATGAAGAATATGAAAAAGCCGCCAATATGTAAAGACACACTGACAGCCTAACTCACCCGCATCATAGAATGATGATATGTATATAATTTCTCTAGTCAAGTCATTATATCATATCTATTCATTCTGTGGTACTAAAAATTAAAACATGAAAGGATTAATGATATTTTAATGACAGAAAAAGAATTTGCGGAAAAAATTTGGGAGAAATCCTTCAGTACAGTTGTAATCGAGTATCCAAAACACCCTAAAAATAAAAAGGTAGTAGACACTATTATTAAAATAAATCTGGTTTGTTTAACAAAAATGGTTAAACCAATTTACAGAAAATACAGAGAATCTATTCCCACCATGGAAGATATGAATAATGAATTTCAGGCATTATTTTATTTTGCCAGTTTACAATTTGCAGTGGGCAAGAGTGAAGAAGAGTTATCAACAGTATTAGATGATTTTGATATATTTAATCATCCGATAACAAAGCAGTATTACAACTATATTGACATACATATTCGTGGGAAGCTTTATGACGTGTATGTTAGAAACAAAAAGGAACTAAAAATTTCTGAAACCTTAATCGGCAATTTTGAACTGGATTATGATGAGTTCGAAAAAAGCAACCAAAAAGATACTTATTACGATATGCATATCAATAACATAAAAGATTACTACTCCAAGGAAAATAATAAAATGAGATGGCTTCCAGAAGTATTGCTCTGGTACTGGTGCAATAGGGAAGATATTCTAACAAAGAGCAAGATTGAATTTATAGACAACCTAAACAGAAACCTCGCTAATGATGTATATGGCAGACCCAACGTAAAACATTATAAGGAAAGAATTAAATCCAGATTGTTGATAAAATTTGAAGAGTACCAAATAAAATACGGTTTAAAAGAAAGTAAAGTTGCGTAAGGTTATTTCTCCTAGGGTGAATTATTGCCCTAGGGGGTTTTTGTCTTTAAAACTACGATTTTATTGATACCCCTTCAAAGGGGAATCGCAAATACTAAAAGAAGAAATCACAAGCGAAAAAGGTGGTTATTTGAATGCATTTAAATAATATGAAAAATATTAACCTAACTAAAGAAAACGACATAAAAATGTCAAAAAGTTGTTAGTACTAGCGAAAGTGCGTAAACTTTTGTGTCGATTTCCTTAGTACTATAAGTTAATAACCTTTTACAAGTTAATAACCTTTTTGAACTGCTTACGCAGTACAATCTTTTTTTTGAAATTTTTATTTAGATTAATGAAAGGAATATGAAATGTTAAAATTATTTATTACAAAAGAATTTATATTTGAACCAGAAGAAATTGCTATAATCTTAATTTTGAATGGTTTGCAAAACAATAAACAAGATGTATTATTTACTTCTATTGATGAGATAGGTTATTATCTTACTGGTAGATTTTTGGATGCTCATAAAGATAGACGTATTATTACAGGTATCAAAAAAGGTTTATCTTCATTGGTTGAAAATGATGTTATTAAACTGATTGCTCAAGATAAAAATAATTATGTTTTTGATAGTGTGACTTGTAAATTTGATGGTAAAGACAATTTTACTATAATTGAATTATGGGAAGTTCAAAAGATATTTGCACTAGGTGCAATAGGGTTTAATTTATTAAAATATTATGTCAATATCATTGGTACTATAAATGGTAAAACAAAATCATGGCATATGTCACAGGAAAGTATGGTTGAATTATGGGATATGAATTATGTCACTATTGATGATTATAACCATAAATTACAGGGATTAGAGCTACTATATATTCATAGAAATAAAGCTAGGAAAAAAGATGGTACATATCATAAAGTAAATAATGTTTACGGCAGATATAGAGATAAAGCCGATATTATTTCTGATTCGGGTATTTATCTTGAAACTGTTGAATTTGAGTATTATAAGGAAAAAAATAAACTTGATGGAGATACAAGGACTAGTATAAAAATGAGATATAATGGCTTTATCAAAGGTGCTAAAAAATACATTAATAATGAAAAAGAAATATCTAGGTTATATGATGATTGTATTAGATATAATGAATCGTTAGATGAAAGATTTGAGGAAATTTCGCCATTAGATTTGTCAGTGTTTAATTCGAGTTCTAAAAAGATAAGTTAATACAAAAAATAATTCAAGGGTTGTGCTGAATACGCACAGCCTTTTTGAATATCCAATTTATTCACTACGCTTACGCTACGTTCAGACGGTAAAAAGGTAACACTAATTAAATGTCTATATAGAATAATACTTATATAGAGGTTTAAAAGGTGTTACTTTTCTATAAACAAAATCTTCAACCTTGAGGAACGGAACGTGACGAAATAGATTAGATATTTAATCTTTCTCAAATTGGAAAAATGAATTTAATATATTTATAGGCTGTTGACCTTTTTTGGACGATAGCCTTTTTTGTGAAATTCTAATGAAAATCGGAAATGAAACAAGTCTGATTTATAGTAAATATTCATAAAAAACTACAACATTTATTAGCTATAATATATAGAAAGTGTTGTTAAATGATTTAGATGTTTGGAACTAATAAACAAAAAATAGTGTTGTCAATGTAAAGAGTATACAAAGGATGGTGATATTGTGGAAAATTTAAAAGTTGTACATAGTTTGGCTTTAATGATGTATCTGGTAAGGAATGGCTTTGATGTGATTAAGGTTAAGGATTCATTCGTTGATAAAAAATTCAAGGCATTTTTGTTTGAGGATACAGTAGAATTACAGGAAAGTATGCTTCAGTATAAAAAGTAATTGGTTGTCCACGATGGACAACTTTTTTTTATTGTCAATATTCAAATTTTAACCAAAGAGAGGATGCTGTGATATATTTAATGAGTACAAATGCAACATGGGAAGAGAAATGCACGATTGGAGAAATTGGAGAAAACTGGTTTTATAATTATGTAACTGTACAGTATGGATTTACTGCTATAGCAACTGGTAAACATGAATTTTTAGGAATAAAAAATAAGATGGATTTTGTGTGTTCAACGAAAAAAGGTAAAGTGTCATGCTGGGAAGTAAAAACAGATGCCAGAATGAGTAAAACAGGGAATATGTTTGTTGAAAATTTTGATGATAAAGCTAATAATTCATTAGGTTGGTTACATACAACAAAAGCTAATTATATGTGTTACATAGATTATACGAAAGAATTGATGTATTTCTTTGATTTGGCAAGTTTAAGGGAATATGTTGATAAGCATACAATAAGACGAGCAAGCTGTTGGGACTGGTCAAGTGATGGCTGTAATCGGAAGATTGAAAGAGAAGGTTATCTTGTTAATGTAGATAGATTTGGTGCATGGTGCAAGGAAAGTTCTAAGCGGTTTAAAGTGGACAAGGTTCTGGCTGATACAAAGGGGGTAGCTTGATATGATTGATAAGAAAGAGTGGAAACAGATTGTACAAGAGTTAGATCGTATGGAAGAACTTAACCAAGAAATGTTAAATAAAACAGATGAACAATTGATATATAATGCCTTGTTGAAGCTTATTAGATTTGCTCATGAAGTTATTTTCCAAGATAAAGAAGATGTTGAATACTGGAAGAAATATTTGCAAGATTGTATGAACATGGGAATAAAAAGGGTTATAGTTTTAGATAAGCAAACAGAGAAATATATATTGCTTGAATTGGCAAGAGAGAATAATTATAACTCCCTAAAGAATTATGAAATTAATCATTTATTCATTTAAAAGGGGGTAGATTAAATGGGAATAGCAGATTTTATTGAAAGATTGTTAGGTATAATAAGTTTTATTTGGTTGGCGATAACTTTCCCTAAGTTTTGGGCGTCTATGATGATTATACTGTTGGCGTTGGAGATCAAAGAAGTAATAGAATTTAAAAACAACAAAGGGGATAGTAAAAATGGATAATCAAACTTTTTTATTATTAGTTGTTATAGGTTCTATGTTTGGTTATATTTTGGGTGCGATGAGATTTCGTTAATAAAGGAGATAGAGATTAGGAGACCATATTTTTTGTGGTCTCTTTTTTGTTGAAAGGAAGTGTAAAAAATGGCAAATGATGAAAGAGATTCAAGGGGCAGATTTAAAGTAAATGAGAAATTAACACCTATTCAGTTAGATATGATTACTGAATTATTGAATAATGGTGGTAACAAGACAGAAGCGTGTAAGACATTAGGCGTTCCTCGTGCAACTTTGTACACATGGATTGATAACGAAATTTGGCAGGAAGAATATAGAAGAGCGTGTGAGAGAGTATATAAGATAGGATTGTCTAAATACATTAATAAGCTTGATAAAATACTTGATAGTAAGGATAGTAGAACGGTTATGAAGGCTATTGAGAATGGATTAAAGCTAAATGGTTACTTGGGCACTAACTTAGACGTGTCACAAAATACCACAGAAAACATAACAATTAGGATAGTTTCAGAGGATAATGAGGAAGAATAAGCGGTGTATAATACCAGATAATATTCATCTATTATACATAGAACTATTCCGAAAACATTTCTTTAACGAATAGTTGAAACAATATAATTAATACATAAATCATCGGTAAGCCTTGAATTATAAGGGTTTATTGATGGTTATGCTACTGGTTATACTATGACAAGGGAAATGTATAGTATACATATGCTATTATTCCATGAGTGGTAAACAAATTAGAGAGATTGTATGTATAAAAGTACAATGTGAACAGGCAATAAAATAATGATTTAATGTAGAGGTAGGGGGAACACCCTTTTAGAAACTACCCTATCCCCTGTTTGAGTACCATTATAACACGCACCATATTTTATTACCAGAGAATTTACCGACGCTCCCCTTTAAAGGGGTACGTTAATACATTTTAGGTTTTCTCCATTTGGAGTAAAGCTATTTATTTTCTATTATGCAGGATATGCATATTGTGCACATCCTAATACCCTAGGTGACGAAGATTGGTGTAACCATGATTCATTTCAATAAGACATATAAATTTTCTGGTGTAACCATTGGTTGTATGTCTTATTTATTTTACAAAAAAAAGGAGGTGGTCGCATGAACCTAACCATAGATAAAAGCATTTTTAATTCTGCATATTTGCCGTATTTAACTGATTACAAAAACAGATATGAAGTTTACTATGGCGGTCGATAACGTGGGTCTGGAAAGACGAAATTCATTTTTCAGAAACTACTTTATAAATCACTAGCAGAAAAAAGACGTATCCTTTGCATGATGAAAACAACCAATGCAATTAAACAAGGTATATGGAGAGAATTAATGGAACTGTTAGACGAATGGCAGATTAAAAAACTGGAAACTAAAGGTGCTAAACTTACAATTAACCGTTCTGATATGACAGTGACCTTACCTAATGGCAGTGAGTTTATATTTAAAGGATTGGATAATGAAGAAAAGGCAAAGGGTATATCTGGTATATCAGATTTATACCTTGATGAAGCTAACCTATTTACTTATGATGATTTCATAGCCTTAAACGGTTCGGTGCGTTCAAAGAAATATAAAAATTTACAGGTAATAGTATCATTTAACCCTATGAGCCGTTCAAACTGGATGTATTCCTATTTTGGTTTTGATACTGACACAGTACCAGCGAATACAATGATACTCAAAACCACATATAAAGATAATAAATTTCTACCAGATACATACCATGATGAGGTTTTACTTCCTATTAAAGAAAGAAATCCACGTTTATATAATATCCTTGCAGAAGGTTTATTTCAGACAACGGACAAGCTTATATTTAATAACTGGAGTGTTGAAGAATTTGACGTAAACGAACTGATTAGAAATAATGATGAATTAGTTACTTGTACAGGCTTAGATTTTGGATTTTCTAACGACCCTACAACCTGTATTCTTTCATTGGCTGATGAGAAAACAAAAACACTTTACATCTGTGATGAAATTTATAAAAAGGGAATGTTAAATACTGATATTGCTAGAGAAGTGAGGGCTAAAGGATGGCACAAGAATGTTATCATTGCTGATTGTGCTAACCCTAAAGATATAGTTGACCTCAAGCGTATGGGATTAGATAGAATAAGACGCTGCCGTAAAGGTAAGGATTCTATTGTTCATGGCATTGGTAAGCTGCTAGAATATAAAATAATTATCAATAAAAAATGTGTAAACACTATTGTTGAATTTGATAACTATACATGGGAAAAGGATAAGCAATCAGGGGAGTATATCAATAAACCTATAGATGATTATAACCATGCGATTGATGCTTTACGTTATTCCATTCAAGTAATTAAAGCTAAAGCCAAAATATTAACAGTAAGATTATAGGAAGGAGGAAATAATGTA
>JAQVIB010000199.1 GCA_028695945.1 Lachnospiraceae bacterium | reverse complement strand
CGGGGATTGCAACACCGGGGATTGCAACACCGGGGATTGCAACACCGGGGATTGGAACAGCACAAACTTTTCTAGTGGTTGTTTTAATACAGAAGAACAGAAAATTATGCTGTTCAATAAGCCTTCTGATTGGACTTATCGAAGATGGCTTGAATCGGATGCACGTTATCTGTTGAATCATATTGATAAAAACGTTGTTGAGTGGGTTTGTGACTATGAAATGACTGATGAAGAAAAGGCAGCGTACCCAACCTATAAAACAACAGGCGGTTATTTAAAGGTTCTTGATGAATCGGAATGTGCTCAACTTTGGTGGGATGGTCTTTCCGAATACCATAGAAATATCATTAAAGCAATTCCTAATTTTGACGTTGTAATTTTTGAACAGATTACAGGGATAAAGGTAGGTGAATAAGTTGAAAGGTTTTATTGCAGGAGCATTAACCATTGTTGGAATAGTAGGGCTTGCGTTGGCATTATCCCCACCGCTTGAACAAATGGTTTATGAATACACAAAGAGTATCAACAATTAGAAAGGATTGATTAAAACTATGGCAGCAAAAACAATTTGTCACGATATGACAGGGATTAGAAGTGTAAGACGTGCAGCACTCAAAGCACAGGCGTTTCTTGATAGAGATTTTGGAAATCAGGCAAGAAAGGCAAAGCATCCAATTACAGGAATGAATACAGGTAAAACCCTGTTTCAGTGTTACTTAGAGGATAACAAGAAACCTATGTTTTATGTTCTGAAAAGACAGAATCAGAGAAGAAGAAAGGCAGGTAAATAACTATGAGAATGATGTTCACACCCTATGGAATGATGTTTACAGCTGATGAATCAGATGAAGGAATACCTAGAATAATTCAGGAAATGCTTAAACCTGAAAAAATTATGCAGCATGGACGTGCAACAATTTTCTTTTGGCGTGACGGTACAAAAACCGTAGTGAAATTACAGGAAGGTGATGAACCTGATATTTATGGAGCATACGCCAACGCTGTAGCCAAAAAGGTATTTGGCAGCCGAACGGCTTTCAAAAACGTAATTGATGATATGTTGCAGGTTGAAACAAAGAAAGGTGATTCAGATGGAGTTGTACCAACATCAGAATAAAGCATTAGTGGAAACGGAGCAATTTAACCGTGTAGCCTATTACCTTGATATGGGATTGGGTAAAACGTTTGTGGGTTCAGAAAAAATGTGGCAGTTGAACAACCGGGTGAACTTAGTGATATGCCAAAAGTCAAAAATTGATGATTGGGTGCAGCACTTTCAAGAACACTACAGTGAAGATTACACGGTTTTGAATCTTACGGACAAAAAGCAATTTGCAAAATATCAAGAAATGGTTGCTGATGAATCCGCTGCTGATGTTGTAGGTGTAATTAACTACGATTTGGTGTACAGGCGTTCATATTTTGCCCATATGAGTAACTTCACAATGATGCTTGATGAAAGTTCTATCATTCAAAATGAAAAGGCTAAACGGTCAAAATTCATCCTTGCAATGAATCCTGAAAATGTGATTTTGCTATCAGGTACACCAACCGCCGGAAAATATGAAAATCTTTGGTCACAGCTTCATCTTTTGGGGTGGGGTATTAGCAAAGAATTGTATTGGAAACAGTATGTTGAACAGGAATGGATAGAAGATAATGATTCAGGGTTCAAGATGGCTGTTATCACAGGCTATAAGAATGTGGATAGACTACAGCAAAAGTTGGCAGCCCATGGTGCAATTTTTATGAAATCAGAAGAAGCGTTTGATTTACCGGAACAGCAGAATATTTTCTTGGCTGTTCCATCAACCAAAGAGTACAGAAAGTTTATGAAACGTAGAGTAATTACAGTAACAAAGCGTGAAGGGGTTGAATGGCATGATGATTCTGATTTTCAAGGGAAAGACACAACCCCACGTGTTCAGCTGATAGGTGACACAACACTAACCAAACGGCTATATGCTAGGCAGCTATGCGGTCAGTATAACAAAGAAAAGATAAACGCTTTTCATGACCTGCTGCAAAGTACCAATGATAGGTTGATTGTTTTCTACAATTTCAATGATGAATTGGAGAAGCTGCAAAATGTGGCAGCTGTTTACACAGAACACATTTCAGTGGTGAATGGTTCAATTAAAGATTTGTCAGCTTATGAAGAATTTGATGATTCTGTTACCTTTGTGCAATATCAAGCCGGGGCAATGGGGCTTAATCTTCAAAAGGCAAATAAGATTGTGTACTTCACATTAACCGATAAGTCAGAACTATTTGAGCAATCAAAAAAGAGGATACACAGGATAGGACAGGGTAAGAAGTGCTTTTACTACTTCCTGATGTGTAGGGGAAGCGTAGAATATGACATTTTAGAAACTTTGAATATGAGAAAGGATTATACAGATGCACTATTTGAAAAACATTATTCTTAAAACCATTGGTTGGGCTGACTTCATAGTATTTGTATATTTTGCCTGTTGGCTTGATGTAGATTCTTGGATACCTTTTATCATTTGTTGTATCACAGGTGGTTACCTTGCTTTATTCGCATATGCCAACAATTGGTTTGAGGATTACATAGATGAATGAAGAAAGTAAGTTGATACAGGTGATAAGTCAGGCATCATCACAATATGGTGATTTGCTGTTAGATTTCATGAATGAATATGGGTTGGTTGGTCTGAATGAAGCAACGGTTGAACAGTTGCAGCAGTTTATTACAGATAACAAGTTGAGGTGATTTGATGGCAGAAGAAAAGTTATTTGAAGGAAAAGTTAAAAAGTGGTTTCACAGCGTGGGCATCTATCCGGCAGGTTTTGATGAAAATAAAATGGAAGTAAAAGAGGTTGGATGGTACACGAAAATTTGGGGTGGTGGTTATCAGAAAGCAGGCATCCCGGATATTATCGCTTGCGTAAAAGGTCAATTTGTATCAGTTGAAGTTAAGGCTTCAAACGGTACGGCTTCTGACCTGCAAGAATTAAACACCAACAGGATAAGGGATAGCGGTGGACATGGCGTTTTTCTTTATCCTACAGGTTTTGAACAGTTCAAAGAAGATTTAACAAATATGATGGATGCGTTGCACTATGATTCATACGCACCACAATTACAGGAGGTTTACAAATAATGGCAGAATTAGATAACAAACAGTATGTAGTAGAAAGATTGTTAGCAACAAAGCGTGAAGGTATGGAAGATTTGATTGAGTATATGGAAGAACTAGGTTTCTTTGAAGCCCCATGTTCCGGCGGTAATCATCTTTCATGTAAATATGGGTTGATTCATCATACACGCCACGTTATGGAGTTGGCAGAAAAGATTGGGCTTGCACTGATGGGTGCAAAAGAATACAACAAAATCCATGATTCAGTGATGATTGCAGCAGCCCTTCATGATTTAGGTAAATGTGGGCAGTTTGGAAAAGCCTATTATGTTCCAAAT
>JAQVIB010000198.1 GCA_028695945.1 Lachnospiraceae bacterium | reverse complement strand
GCATTGGCCCAGTTACCAAGCCTAAAAATAGACACTTGGTTAAAAATGTTGTTAACAAGGTGGATATAGTTACATTGCGTGAGGAGAATTCCCTTGAGGAGCTTAGAAATATGAGTGTGTATAACCCCAATGCCTATGTTACCGCAGACCCAGTTTTTACTCTTGATGGCGTTACAAAGCAAAAGGCAGAAAAAATACTTAGTGAACAGGGAATACCAATGGATAAGCCTATTGTGGGCGTTTCTGTAAGGAACTGGAAAGATGTAGACAAGTTTATTACAGATTTTGCTGGTCTTTGCGACCGAGTGCATGATGAGCTTGGAAGAAACATTGTGTTTATACCAATGCAGGTACCAAATGATATTAACATAAGTCGTGTTGTTCAAAGCAAAATGAAAAGTGAATCTTTTATTTTGCGTGATGATGCAACTCCTTTTGAAACAATGGGTATAATAGGGCTAATGGATTTTGTAATGAGCATGAGGCTTCATACCCTTATTTTTGCCGCAAGGCAGAGAATTCCACTTATTGGCTTTAGTTACGACCCTAAGGTGGATTTCTATTTGAAGGAATTTAGTATGCCAAGCGGAGGAGATGTTGACAAATATAACATAGAGGACGCTTTTAGAAAAATTAAGGTAATGATTGAAAATAGAGAAGCGTATGTTGAAAAGCTTGATGAAGCTGTGCGTGTTCTTGAAAGACTGGCAGAAAAGAATGAGGATTATTTAGTTGAGCTGTTAGAGGGATAGGGGCTTGGTTATGAGAATTGTTACGGAAATACTTGGGGTTCCATTTGATGTACTTACAATGGATGGTGCAGTTGAAAAAACAATGCATTTTTTTGAGGACGGCGGAAGACATTTAATTTGTACGCCAAACCCAGAAATAGTTATGCAGGCACAAAGCGATGAGCAGCTTTTTAATATACTTAAGGCGGCAGACTTGGTTGTGCCTGATGGTATTGGAATTGTTTGGGCGTCAAAGCACTCCCATGTAAAGATAAGCGAAAGAGTGGCTGGCTATGATTTATGCCAGAACATAATGAAGAGAATGGCTAAGACGGGAAAGAGTGTATATTTTTTTGGCGGTGCACCAGGTGTTGCCGCTGCCGCTGCTAAAAAAATGGTTAAAGAGTATCCTGGGTTAAAAGTGTTGGGAACAAGAAATGGATTCTTTAACACAAAAGATGAAAAAGAAATTATTTCGGAAATTAAATCCCTTAAACCAGACCTACTACTTGTAGGTATAGGTGCACCTAAACAGGAAAAATGGATTTATGAAAACCTACGCTTTACAGGAGCTAAAGTAGCTGTTGGTGTTGGTGGAAGTTTTGATGTTATGGCAGGTAATCTTAAACGTGCTCCTAGAATATACCAAAAACTTGGGCTAGAATGGCTTCATAGGCTTATATGTCAGCCTACAAGAATTAAAAGAATGATGAATTTACCGTTGTTTGTTATTAAAGTGGTAATGTCAAAAAAGTAAAATTTTTATTGAGCAGAGGGTGAGTATTTATGCAACAGCGTAATGTGGCTTCAAAGGTTATGGATGTTATGTTTATGATAATTGGAACTATGTTTATTGCGGTGGCTATAACTGTATTCTTCTCCCCTAATCAGGTAGTAGTTGGTGGGTTTTCGGGTATCGCAATTATAATTAAAAACTTAACCAACGGGATTTATGAGGGCGGTATACCATTATCTGTAACAAACCTTGCCCTTAACATACCTCTTTTTGTTGTGGCATATTTTGTTCTTGGTAAGTCATATTTGGGTAAGACCGTTTTTGCAACTGTATTTTTATCTGTTGCATTGGAAATGTCATCTTTTTTGCCTGTCTTTACTGGCGATTTAGCACTTATCGCTATTTATGGAGGCATAGTAGATGGTATTGGCGTGGGTTTTGTGCTTAGGGCAATGGCGTCTACAGGTGGAGTTGACCTTTTGGCAACTATTATCCACCGAAAAATTCGGCATATTTCAATATCCTCAATTATGTTTGTAATTAATGCAATTATTATTTCTTTTGGTTTATTTGTGTTTGGTGCAGAGAAAACTATGTATGCAATTATATCCATATTTATTTCTTCTAAGTGCATAACAGCAGTTTTAGAAGGGCTTTCGTTTTCTAAAATGGCTTTTATTATATCAGAAGAAAGTGAGAAAATTGCAAAGGAAATTATGAAACGGCATAACCGCGGAGTTACTGCTTTAAATGGAAGAGGAATGTATACTGGAAAAAACAAGGATGTTCTTCTTTGTGTATTTAAACAAAAAGACATAATAGGTATTAAGGAAATTGTGCGTAATGCTGACCCAAATGCATTCATTATACTTACTGACATTAAAGAAGTTATGGGCGAAGGGTTTAAGAAGCTTGATAGCATTGATTAGTATAAATAGCAAAGTGATTTGGGTATATTTCATAAGGGCATATGTAGTGTGAAGTAGTTATTGATTACTATTTAACATACAAAATATGCCGTTTTTTTATGTAAAAAAAATATTAATGATAAAAAAAATAAAAAAATGTCATTTTTTTATAGATTTTTATTTCGTTTTTTGGTATTATCCTATAAAGTGGCTTTTTTGTATAGTAAAAATTAATATATGCATTTTTTATGTTAATAATAAATAATGATTGTCAATTTTACCAAAAGCCTATAACTGTTAAGCAAAAGTATTATTTAGGGGTGAGTTCATGATTTCTAATCAAATTTTACAAAGCACCATAGACGGACTTAAAAATATCACAAGAAAAGAACTTAGTGTAATAGAAAAGGAAGGCAAGGTTATTGCAACAACTGAAGAATCAATGATTGGTAAGCAGGTTGACGACATTGAAAGCTTTATACTTTCTCCAGCAGAAAGCCAGCTTGTGCTTGGATACCAGTATTTTAAGGTTTACGATAACAGTTTGCCGGAATATGTGGTTCAAGTTAAGGGTGAAGATGAGGAAGGATACAGAATTGGCAAAATTACTGCTTTCCAAATTCAAAGTCTTTTGGTTGCTTACAAAGAAAGATACGATAAGGATAATTTTATCAAAAATCTTCTTCTTGATAATTTACTTTTGGTTGACATTTATAGTCGTGCTAAAAAGCTGCATATTGAAAACAATGTTAAAAGAATTGTTTATCTTATTGAAACAAATATTGATAAAGATATGAACAGTGTTGAAATGGTAAGAAACGTTTTCCCTTCAAAAACAAAGGATTTTGTAACTGCTGTTGATGAGCACTGCATTATACTTGTAAAGGAATTGCGTGAAAAAGAAACAATGGAGGATGTTGAAAAGATTGCAAAGCAGATTGTAGACACGCTTAACAGCGAAACAAGCAGCAAGGCATTTATTTCTATTGGTACTGCCGTGGCTGATCTTAAAGATGTTTCACGTTCCTACAAAGAGGCAAAAATGGCTCTTGAAGTTGGAAGGATTTTTGACGGAGAAAAGTTTATTGTTAATTATGAACAGCTTGGGA
>JAQVIB010000197.1 GCA_028695945.1 Lachnospiraceae bacterium | reverse complement strand
GGGTTTTATATGGGTCAATTATGCAATGGCAAAGACATGCCATCTGTCCGCAGGACAGCTTTGGGTGGCAAAGTGCTGACCAATGCAATGGCAAAGACATGCCATCTGTCCGCAGGACAGCTTTGGGTGGCAAAGTGCTGACCAATGCAATGGCAAAGATAGATGCCATCTGTTCGAAGAACAGCTTTGGGTCGCAAAGTGCTGACCAATGCAGTGGCAAAGATAGATGCCATCTGTTCGAAGAACAGCTTTGCAAAGCAAAGTGCTGACCAATGCAATGGCAAAGATAGATGCCATCTGTTCGAAGAACAGCTTTGCAAAGCAAAGTGCTGACCAGAAACCCTTGTGGGTGTTTGAGAGCAAACCCCTCAAGGTTTTTTATTCTTAGTATGAAATAATTTGTGCCAAAATTACAAGACACGAGCCTGCAACCATGTAAATTAAAACTAATGGAAGATAAAATTTAATCCATTCACCATACTCCATATCCGACACTGCCATCACCCCATTTAAGGTAGTGGAAATAGGTGAGGATAAATTCGTAACACCATCGCCTAACTGAAAAGCAAACACTGCTGATTGTCTGGAAAGTCCCAGAAAATCCGCCATGGGTGTTAAAATTGGCATAACCAGTGCCGCTTTGGCTGAACCAGAGGTAACAAGAATGTTTAACACTGCATTAAAAAAGAACATTCCTAATAACTGCACAGATGGCGGTAAATTTTCAACCAACTGTGTCAAAGTATATGTAATGGTGTCCAAAATATTTCCTTCGGAAAGAATTAAGCGGATTGTTGCCGCAAGACCTACAATTATTGCACCTTTCATAATCTTTTTGCAACCTTCTGTAAAAATAGTACATATTTCCGTAATTGAAAAACCCTCTGTTTTCCCTATTATAACTGCTGTTACCAGAAAAACAACCACAATATCTGCTGTTTTCCAATTCCAAAAGGCTATACCTATAGTTAAAATAATAAACGCTGTAATAAATTGAAAAACTTCTATCATTTGACGGCTTGTCATTTTTTCTGTGCTTAAAGCTTCCTTTTCTACTCTTACTTCCCTGTGTTTTTTAGCATAAAACAGCAAATAAAGGCTTGTAACGGTGTTAAGCAAAACAAGTGCTACCCATCGCATAGACTGCCCCGAATATAATGTCACTTCCGCTATATTTTGAGCAACTCCAACAGAAAATGGATTAAAAATTCCTGCTGTAAATCCTGCATTTGTGCCTAACGCTACCATAGCTATTCCAACTATTTTGGGAAACCCAGAACTTAAAGCAATGGAAATCCCAATGGGAACGAAAACAATTGAGGCGGTGGTTAGCCCCATTGTAAAACCGAATACCGAAAACAAACACACAAATATTGGTATCACCCCAAGCTCTTTCCCCTTAAGCTTTTCCATTAATCTTTTGCAAAGGGTTTCCATACAGCCTGTTTTAAGGATTACCTGAAATGAACCCGATATAAACAGAAGAAAGAAAATTAATGACGCCGTTTTTCCATCAGAAAAAGCTTTATAAATTTTGTGAAAAATAAGAAGTGGAGATATTGGCGTGCTTTCTATTTCCTTATAACTGCCTGCAATAACAAGGGTCTGACCCAAGACATCGTTTTTAACTCTTTCAAAACTTCCTGCTGGAATTATGTAGGTTAATAAACAACTTACTATTATTAAAATAATTAGTATTATATAGGCATGGATAAACCTTTTATCTTTTTTCATTAAGTCACCTCTGCTTATTAAAACCCCAAAGATATGCGGTTTTAGTGAAAGTTTTTGGTCTTGCTTTTTTCAAAAAAGCGAGTGGGTTTGGGCAATCCCAAGGTTTGTATACACTCTGAGCTCATATTCCATAAGCTTATTTTACCATAATACTTACTTGCCCTGGGTTCACAATTTGAATAACTCCGCCATATGCACACATTGCCTTAGAGGAATTGTTAAGTGCAGGCTTTCCGGAAACCAATACAGTAGGGCTTCCTGGTGCCCACGGTGCGGGAACTACAGGTGAACAAGGCTGTGGTGTTAAAACACCCAATGCCGCCGCAGTTGCCGCCGCCACCGCCGGATTTGCCATAGAGGTACACATGCCAAAGGTTGGCAAATTTGCCGCCTTATTGTCCATAATTGAAGCCATTGGCAAACTAGAACCTAATACGTTTGTAACAGATGTAACAACCAATGTACATGGTGCCATTCCAAAACTGCACTGGCACAAAGCACCGTTGCATACCGCTAAAGCCATAACGTCTCCTCCTTTTAAAATTCTATAACTATTTCCTTCTGCTCTTTAAATATTTCATTGCAGGTGCTTTTATTTTCAAGGAAAAATAACGCCAATACCCTATCATCATTCATAATAAACTTAGGAAAAACAATTTCAAACCTGCCATTATTGTCCGTTTTCCCTTCAAAAATCAAATAAGCAAACTGACCCATTTCCATGTCCTGTTTTGAGTTTTCTTTCAGCTTATATCTTTTTTCCACATAGTCATACCTGCCCAATGTGTAAATTCCCAATGCCTCTTCCAGAACAAACTTCCTTCCCTCTAAAGAGGTATCGTCGTACATTTGCAAACGTATAGTGTCCGAACCGTTTTTCACATCTGAAGTTATTCTCTTTCTGTATTCTTCACAGCAAAAGGTGTAATAAAAAGCTTGATTGGCAGCCTTTTTTTCACCCACTTTAAGTTCACCGCCAACACGAATTAATTCCTCTGTATTGGCAGGCATTAAAGAAACCAGCATTGCCTCGTCGGTACAGATTTCTTCAGTTTCAAAGGAAATTTTTTTTATCTCATATCCAACTGCACTAACAGTGGCATTATGCGTACCGTTTTTTAAATTAATAGCCACAAAGAAACCATTTCCCTTATTTACCATGAAACTGTTTGTTTCACTTATATGTACCTTAGCATGTTCTATTGGTCTGCCACTAAAAACGTCAATCACTTTTATAACTTTTGAAGCACATAATTGAATTTTAATATTTCCACCTTCTATCTTTTTTGATGTATAGAAATATCTGCAGATACAACACGCCTTATTCTGCGGACTTTTTCAGAATCTATAAACACAGGCCCAACCTTGTAAAAGCTACATAAAATTGCTTTTTGGGTAAACAAGCTGAAAATTTTAGACTTGTCTTCAAAAGGCAAAACCAAATTCTGAATATCCAAAACTTCGTTTCCTGCTTTTAATGTTCCTTGTAAATCCTCAGGGCTTACCCTTGCATTGTCATTTAAAACCTGAATTGCACGACCCATAATTCTTTGCTCGTCAATTGCTCTTGCCGACACCTCTGATTCCGAACGTACAAAGAGCATATAATACAAATTTAATGAGGTTGGTGGATTTTTAAAATGCTCTTTATCCAGCATAACTTTTTCCAAATTCTTTACCTCTTGATTTTCTTCAATGTCGTATAAATACAAGCCAAGAATACTTCCGCCTCTTTCATCTGGTGTACAAAGCCCAATATCCTCTGGCT
>JAQVIB010000196.1 GCA_028695945.1 Lachnospiraceae bacterium | reverse complement strand
TGCCTTGTTGAATGGGCAGAATTGGTTAAAGAGCTTATACCCAAAGATGCTATGTGGATTACCATTGAAAAGGACCTTGAAAAAGGTGATGAATATAGAAAAATAACGGTAAAAAATGAATAATATGAGGTGAAATAAATGAAGATTCTCGCAATAGACACTTCAGGGCTTGTGGCATCTTGTGCTATTACCGAAGATGGAAAATGCCTTGCAGAGTACACGCTTAATTATAAAATGACACATTCACAAACCATTATGCCTATGGTGGACGAAATTGTTAAAATGACTGAACTGGATTTAAAAACATTGGACTACATTGCCTGTTCAGAAGGACCTGGTTCATTTACAGGGCTAAGAATTGGTGCTGCAACTGCCAAGGGTCTTGCACATGGGCTTAATATTGATATTATACCAGTGCCAACGCTTGCTGCTTTAGCATACAATATATTTAACACAGATAAATTGATTTGCCCTATAATGGATGCAAGAAGAAATCAAGTTTATACAGGAGTTTACACGTGGAAGAACGGTATATTTGAAACAGTTTCACCAGAATATGCCAGAAATATAGACGATATTATTGAAATAGTTTCACTTACTGGACAGGAAACTATTTTTCTTGGTGATGGTGTGCCTGTTTACTAAGAAAAACTAATAGAAAATAGAGATTTTATACTTGCACCAGCTAACTGTAATCTGTAAAGGGCGGCATCTGTTGCAGCTTTGGCAGAGGTTTTGGTGCAGGAGGGAAAGGCGTTAAAGGGAAGTAATTTTGCACCTGTGTATTTAAGAAAGCCACAGGCAGAGCGTGAACTTGAAGAAAAAGAGGCTGAGGAGAAGGAATGATGGTGGAAATTATTGAAATGAAGGAAGAGCATATTGATGATGTGCTTGCAGTTGAGGAAATTTGTTTCCACATTCCATGGACTAAGGCGGATTTTCAGCGTGAGATAAATGAAAACAAAATGGCAATATATAGAGTTGCTATTGTTGATGGCAAAATTGTTGGATATGCTGGAATGTGGCATGTGGTGAATGAAGGGCAGATAACCAACGTTGCGGTATTGCCAGAGTACAGAAGATTTGGCATAGGTAATGCTATGATGGAGGAATTTATTAAAATAGCAAATGATTATGAAATGATAGGAATTACCCTGGAGGTTAAAATAAGCAACTTGCCAGCACAAAAGCTTTATACCAAGTTTGGTTTTAAACCCGAAGGGTTTAGAAAAAACTACTACAAAGATACAAATGAGGATGCAATAATAATGTGGAAATATTTTGCGAACTATGAGAATTATGACAAGGTATGAAGCTTAAAGGACTCAATTAACGCAAAGGAGTGATGGATCCATGCAGACAAAAGAACTTAAATACACACAGCTAAATAATTTTTGCAACCCTAAAAGTTTAGGTTTTGAAAGTACGGAAGAGCTTGAATCCTTGGAATGTATACTTGGTCAGGACAGGGCTGTTAAGGCATTTGATTTTGGTCTTAAAGTTAAAAACAAGGGTTACAATATTTATATGGCAGGGCCTTCGGGCGTAGGTAAAACCACATATGCAACAAATTGTACTGAAAAAATTGCCCGAACGGAGAGAGTACCTTACGATTGGTGTTATGTTTATAATTTTGATAATCCGCGAAGTCCGCAAGCACTAAGGTTCGAGCCAGGTGTTGGCAGGCAGTTTAAAGATGATATGAATGAGCTTGTTGTGATTTTTGAAAGCGAAATTCAAAAGGCGTTCAATACGGAAGATTATGAAAAACAGAAAAATGAAATACTGAAGATTTACGATGACAGGCGTGACCAATTGATGAAGAATATGAGCGATATTGCTACTCAGCACAATTTTTCTATAAGAAGCACAAATGCTGGGATTTATTTTATGCCAATTGTAGACGGGGAATCTGTAAATGAGGAGCAATATGAAAAACTTAGCGAGGACATTAAGGATAGAATAAATAAAGAAAGTGATATTGTTCAGGATTTAGCAGCATCTATTATGCGTGATATAAAAGAGGATGAGAAGGAATGCAGAAAGGCAATTGAGGACCTGGATTATAAGGTAGGTATGTTTGCCATTGGTCATCATGTAAATTCCATTCAAGAGAAGTATAAGCATTACGAAAGGGTAATGAAGTATATTGAAGCTGTACAAGAGGATGTATTGGAGAATATAAGTCAATTTGTTCCTTCGGAAGCTGACGAAGATGACCCTATGGCAGGCCTTCTGCCTTTAGTGCTTTCAAAAAAAACACCTGAGGATATAACACTTAAATATAAGGTTAATCTTATTATAGATAATTCTAAGACAAACGGAGCACCTGTTGTTATAGATTTTAACCCAACCTACTATAACCTAATGGGCGAACTTGAATATGATAACGAATTTGGTAACCTTACAACTGATTTTATGAAAATTAAGGCTGGACTTTTTCATAAGGCAAACGGAGGATATCTTATTTTGCAGGCACATGATGTTCTTAGCAACGTGCAGTCATGGGAGGCTATACGCCGTGTAGTTAAAACCAGAGAAATTTCCATGGAAAGTATACGAGAACAATTGGGCGGAGTGCTTGCACCAACCCTTAAACCGGAGCCTATACCTGTAAGTGTTAAAGTTATTATGATTGGTAGTACCTATTATTATGAAATGCTTAGGGAATACGAAGACGATTTTGATAAGTATTTTAAAATACTTGCAGATTTTGATTATGAAATGAATCGCAATGAGGAAAATACGAAACAGTTTGCTTGCTTTATAAAATCCTACACAGCGAAAGAAAAAATGATGGCGTTTGATGCTAATGCTGTTGCAAAAATTATTGAGTATGCTTCAAGATTGGTTGAAAGTCAAGATAAACTTTCAACACGATTTAACAGCATAAGTGAAATACTTTGTGAGGCTGAAACATGGGCCACTATGGCTGGTGATACCATGGTTACAGCAGAGCATATCAAAAAAACCATTTTTGAAAAAGAACAGCGACTTAAAATGTATGAAGAAAAACTTGGAGAAATGCTTGAAGAAGAAGTAATAATGATTGATACCGTGGGAAGAAAAGTTGGTCAAATTAATGGTCTTGCAGTATTAGATATGGGAAGCTATTCTTTTGGTAATCCATCAAGAATTACAGCTACGACCTATATAGGCAAAAGTGGAATTATTAATATTGAAAAGGAAGCACAAATGAGTGGACCTACTCACAACAAGGGTGTTCAGGTTATTTCTGGTTATTTGGGACATAAATATGCACAGGATTTTCCTTTATCACTATCCTGCCGTATTTGTTTTGAGCAGAATTACAATGGAATAGATGGTGACAGTGCCTCTAGTACAGAACTTTACTGTATTTTATCCAGCCTTTCAGAAGTTCCTATTAGTCAGGAACTTGCGGTTACTGGCTCTGTTAATCAACGTGGAGAAATTCAGGCAATAGGCGGTGTTACCCACAAAATTGAAGGATTCTTTGAGCTTTGCAATAAGCGTGGTCTTACTGGAGGGCAAGGTGTTATTATACCTGCTTCAAATGTAAGGGATTTAGT
>JAQVIB010000015.1 GCA_028695945.1 Lachnospiraceae bacterium | reverse complement strand
GTACGACTGGTCCGGTCGAAGCAATAGTCAAAGCTTTTAACCACAATTATATCCACTGGTGAATATATACTTTGATTGTTTATCCACTTTTTTATATGCTTAAGCTCTGCCCTGCGTTTTTGACACATATTAGTAAGGCGTCCTAAGTTGCTTTTCCCTTCTACCGTAAGCCCTTGGCTTAAACTATGTATAGTTGCAAGTGTACTTGCAGCTTTTTTGGCTGTTTCCAAATCTTCCAAATCAATTTCTTTTACTGGAACATATTCAGAAAGCACAAAACACTGGTCGTTTTGAACAAAATACGGCATACCTTCTTGGGTTTCCAAATAAATATCTGTATTATGAAAGCCTTTATTGTATAAGTGCTTTTTTACCTCATTTTCAAATACTATGGTTTTAAAATCACTGTTGGTTTTTCTAAGTTCTTTTACTCCTTTGTCAGTTCTTACAATTAAGCCTCTTCTAGTACGCATTATATTATAAAGCTTCAATCCATAGCCGTGAAAAAGCACTTTTTCATATATATCCTCCATAATTTAATCCTCCATATTCCATCAAAAATGTAACCAACTCTTACACCTGTTTTACATTTTATGATGAAGCCCTATGGATTATTATAAATAATTTTCTCTATGAAAGCCTGCTTAGTTCAAATATCAAAAAATTGGGTTTTTAGTTACTTTAAATCAGTTTATCCCGAGCAGTTTTCAGCAAAGTTTCTTTGTTGTTCATCTTAGGGTTTTCCAAAACCATTTCTAAAAGCTCATTTAGTATATTTCCAATAGCTTTGCCTTTTTCAACACCAATACCCATCAAGTCCTCACCCGATAAAGCAAGACCTTTAACACTGATGCAATCTCCATCTTCTATTACTCTTTTAAGGGTTTCCAACGCTTTTTCTGCCGCATTTTCTCCACCTGCAAGTTTAACTTTATAAAGTGTTTCAAGTGCCTCTGTTCCAATTCTTGCCGCAAATTTTCTAACTTGAGCAGAACTGGTTTCAATTTCAACCTTCATATTGTTTAGAACGGTTTTCGCAAGACGCATAGTTTTTGTATCAAATTTAAGACTTTGTAAAACATTTTTTGCCTTTGGAATATCCATAAACTGCAAAAACACTGCATATGCCATTACCGTATTTTTTTCAATCCCCTTAAGCTGATAAATAATATCTTCACTGTTTTTTTCCACAGAATTACAAAGTTCAAGTGATATATGTTTTAAAAGCCCTGTTTCCCAAAGTACAGGCAAACGGTTTAAAGCATTTCCTGTAATGGTTTTTGTAAGCTCTTCACGTATTCTCTCCGCACTTATTTTCTCTATAAGCTCTGCGTTTTCTTTTAGTGCCTCCTTAGTCTTTTCCTCAATATCAAAGTTCAACTGAACACTGAACCTTACAGCACGCAGCATTCTAAGTGCATCTTCTCTAAAACGCTCTGACGCATCTCCAACACCCCTTATAACCCTTTCATTTATATCACTAATTCCACCAAAAATGTCCACATAACCCTCACTTTGGCAGTATGCAATAGCATTCATTGTAAAATCTCTACGTAGTAAATCCTCATGCAAATCCCTTGTAAAGCTTACGTGCGATGGATGACGACAATCCTGATAATCTCCTTCAACCCTGTAGGTAGTTATTTCATAATTTTCGCCATTTAAAACCACTGTAACTGTTCCGTGCTTTATACCAGTGTCCACTGTATGGCTGAAAATTCTTTTAATCTCTTGCGGTGTAGCAGATGTTGTCATATCCCAATCATGTGGTTCAATACCCATAATCGCATCCCTTACGCATCCTCCAACTATATAGCCTTCAAAGCCGTTTTCATTTAATTTTTTTAATATCCATGCCACATCCCTGGGCAAAATAGGTTTATTCATGATGTTTCTCCTTAAATATACACACTATGTGCTGTTGTTTTAGTTTATTTTATATCAAAACTCCTAATTCTTCAATAAAATTAATATTTTTTTAGAAATAGTGTTGACATTTATATAATAAAGCGATATACTATTCCTTGCGTTCGGTTGATATGCGTTTTTAGCTCAGTTGGTAGAGCAGGTGACTCTTAATCACAAGGTCCAGGGTTCGAGTCCCTGAAGACGCATGCTGAAAGCGGCATTTTGTGTGTTTACCACATGGGGTGTCGTTTTTTTATTTTCAAAAATAATTGTAAGGATTCTACTGCTTTTTAATAAAGAGGAGCCACTTTTGGCTCCTCTAAATAAAATTCATTTCTTTTGGGTAAATCTCCAACTATCTATGCACATTCGCTCTATTCCAAACTTAGCTTCCCAGCCTAATAATTCTTTTGCCTTTGTGGTGTCTGCATAACATACTGCCACATCTCCACTTCGTTTTTTAACAAACTTATATGGTATCTCTTTCCCACAAGCATTTTCGTATGCCTTTATAATTTCCAGCACACTTGTGCCTTTGCCAGTGCCCAAATTAACTGCCTCGCTGCCCTTATGGCTAAGCAAATATTCCATTGCCTTTATATGCCCCACTGCAAGGTCTGCCACATGTATATAATCTCTTACACCTGTTCCATCAGGGGTATTATAATCATTTCCATATACCATTACATAAGGCATTTCGCCCATTGCAACTTTGCTTATAACAGGTATCAAATTGTTAGGCATACCCTTTGGTTTTTCTCCTATAACCCCACTTTCATGGGCACCAATAGGATTAAAATACCTTAACAACATTACACTCCATTCAGGGTCTGCTATACACAAATCCTTTAAAATGCGTTCTATCATCACCTTTGTAAAACCATATGGATTAGTAGCAGAAGTAGGCAAAGTTTCAACTAAAGGTACTTTTCCGCTTGTTCCATAAACTGTTGCCGATGATGAAAAAACCATGCGTTTACATCCATTTTCTTTCATTGCCTTGCAAATATTTATAGTTCCTGTAATGTTATTTTCATAATACTCCAGTGGTTTTTCCACCGATTCTCCTACAGCTTTAAGCCCTGCAAAATGAATAACTCCAGAAATCTCATTTTCTTTAAAAATCCTATCCACTCCACTGTAATCCAACATATCTGTATTATAAAAACAAAGCTTTTTGCCTGTTATTTTTTCTATTTTTTTTACATTTTCACCTTCAGAGTTTGAAAGGTTGTCCATAACAATAACGTCATATCCAGCCTCAATTAGCTCAACACAAGTATGGCTTCCTATAAATCCGTTTCCGCCTGTTATCAAAACATTCATTTTATTCTCCTTCTTCACCATAAAGGCTTTTGTAAAGCTTAATAAAGTTTTTATCTCTGTTTCTTATCGCTTGTTCATCTTTTCCATCCGAATAATCGTAGAAGCCTTTGCCTGATTTAACGCCTAAATTTCCGCCAGCAACTAATTTTTTAAGTTCCGACGCTTCCTGTGCATTGCTTAAATCCTTAAACAAATAGTTTGTTATATTTGCAAAAGTGTCCAGACCACCAAGGTCTGCCGTTTCAAAAGGTCCAATACAAGCATATCTAAATCCAAGACCATATTTCATTGCCTTGTCAACATCCTCGTAGGTTGCCACGCCACTTTCAACAATATGCATAGCCTCACGCAATACTGCAAACTGCAAACGGTTGCCAATGAAACCTTGTATCTCCTTTTGAAGAACCACAGGTTTCATGCTCACTTTTTCTGTTACATCATAAATAACCTTAACGGCCTCGTCACAAGTCTTTTCACCCTTAATAATTTCAACTAAAGGCACAAGATGAGGCGGATTCCAAAAGTGCATACCTGCAAATCTTTCTGGTCGCTCTACAGCCTCTGCAATTTCTGTTATACTCATGCCTGATGTATTTGTTGTAAGCACGGCTTCTTGTGGAGCAATAGCCGAAATTTCTCTCCAGAAGTCACGCTTTGCATCCATGTTTTCCACTATGTTTTCAATTACATAATCCGCATCCTTAAAACAATCCTTATTGCAAGTAAATTCAATTTTGTTAACAGCTTCAGACGACTTTTCTGCCGTTGTAATTTCTTGAAGAATAAGTCCCTGCTGGTTAATGTCTATTAATTTTTTAGCTTTTTCTAAAGACGGCTGACTTCTATTATAAAGCGTCACCGCAAAATCGAATTTAGCAAATATCTGCACCAGAGAAATGCCCATAGTTCCCGCACCGGCAATTACTATTTTTTTTACCTCACGCATAAAAATCCCTCCGATTCAAATTTAATAATATCAATTAGAATATTATACCATAAATATAAGCAAAAAGCATATCTTTGTAGACATAGCCAAAATTAAGGATTAAAATAAAGTCAATTTAATTTTAACACGAGGTGTATTATGACGAAAATTGCTGAAATCTTTAAAAGTGATACCGTACTTTTTATTGCCGCAACAGTGGCTATGGTATCCATGTTTTTTGTACCACCAAACTTAAATTATATTGAATACATAGATTTTAGGGTGCTGGCTCTTTTGTTTTGCCTAATGGCGGTTGTTAGTGGAACACAGAAGGCTGGTTTATTTAACTACCTTTCCAAGAAACTTATTTCTATTACAAAAAATTTTCGTCAAACCACGTTGGTATTGGTTTTGCTCTGCTTTTTTTCATCAATGCTTATAACAAACGACGTTGCACTTATTACCTTTGTGCCACTTGCCATCTCTGTGGTGAAAGAAATTGCCCCAAAAAAGATAATCTTTGTAGTGGTTATGCAAACAGTTGCCGCAAACCTTGGCAGTATGTTTACTCCAATGGGCAACCCTCAGAATTTATTTTTAACTTCTTTTTATAATATTTCTATCCCAGAATTTTTGAAAATTGTTGCACCAGTGGCATTATTAAGCCTTGTGCTTATTATTTGCATTGTTTGCCTTGGAAAAAATGAAAAAACCTTGCCTCCAGAAACTAAAATACACATATCTTTAGATAAAAATGCCTTGCTTGTTTACCTTGCTCTTTTTGCTGTTTGCCTCCTTACGGTAATAAATATTCTAAACTGGAAGATAACCCTTGGAATTGTGTGTATTTCCTTGTTTTTAAAAGATAAAACCCTTTTTAAAACCGTAGATTACAGCCTTCTTTTTACCTTTTTAAGCTTTTTTATTTTTGTTGGCAACATTGGCAATATAGAAAAACTTCGTACCTTTATTTCAAGCTTAATTAACGGACAAGAGCTTGTTTTTTCTGTTGCAATATCCCAAATTATAAGCAATGTACCTGCGGCACTTATGCTTTCAGGCTTTACAAATAACTCTACTGCATTGGTTTTGGGTACAAATATAGGCGGATTAGGTACACCCGTTGCATCTCTGGCAAGCTTAATTTCCCTTAAACTTTATAGCAAAGTTGACAATTGTAATGTGAAAAAATATTTAATGTGGTTTAGTGTAATAAATATAGGTATTATGGCGATGCTACTTTGTTTAGTATTGTGGGTAATGTAAATTTATGGTATATTATAAATTATGAATATTCCATGCAAAACATCATAAGTAGAAACTTTATCTTGTTTTCTACAAAATTTATTGGAGGTTAAATAATGGGGTCTATCTTAGACAAAGAAGATTTTAAAAATGCTTTACTATACAAATGGAAAATTAACGATACTGCGGTAAATACAATAATTGAAAATTTCCCAAATAAGTGTGAACTGTATGGTTATAATCACTATGTACTGCTTCAATCCGCTATTAAAATGCATTTAACAAATTTAAGCAAAGATAAACAAATTGCATATATAAATTGCAAAAAATTGGACTATAGCTTTCTAGATAATGTTTCCGCATTAGATTTTTTAATAGGAATTATTGTTGGTTGCTCTGTTTCTCTCGTTTGGTGTGATAGTATAGCTATCCTAGCTCTTGTCCCTTCTTTGCTTATACTTTGTGGTTTAAAGTTGTATTCAGCCATAAATAGAAAATACAAGTTTCATTTACAACTGCTAGATAGTCTAGTTTTAGAAGAATGAAATAAGATTAAATCTTTTTAAAAAGTAAAAACCTTGGGCGTTGCCCAAACCCACTTGCTTTTTGAAAAAAGCAAGTCCAAAAACTTTTATTAAAACCGCATAGTAATGCGGTTTTAGATGGGTCAATGGGTGAAACCCTTGTGGGTGTTTGAGGGCAAAGCCCTCAAGGTTTTGACTTTTTCTATGCATTAATTGCTATACTTAATAACTATCATTTCAGCCGCTAAATCATCTTTTATTTCTCCTGTTTTAATACCAATGTCCGCCTCAAGGCAATCCTTCATGGCGTTTTTCAACGTTTCAACTGTAAAGTTTTTTGCCTGTGCTATACATTTTCTAACAACAAAATCCTTTTGACCTAGTACGTTTCCAATATTGGGCTGTGGCGTTCCAGCTTCAAGTAATACTCTGCATTGCAACATAAGCCTAAACTGTCTTGTTATCATGGTAAGTATCATCATAGGTGCTTCCTTAGCCATAAGCATACCTCTGTAAATCTCCACTGCCTTATCCGTTTTCCTTTGACCAATGGCATCCACTAAATCAAATACTTTTGCTTCCAAACTTCTTGTGCATATTTCGTCAATATTCTCTGTAGAAACAACTCCACCCTTACCCTTGTATGCGGCAAGCTTGGCCAGTTCACTTTCGGCATTTTCCATACCACTGCCTATACAGCTAAAAAAGTAAACTGCCGTTTTAGTGTCTATATCTACTCCACTACGCTTAAGCTGTTTTTGTGCCCAAACAATCAGTTCCTTTTCTTCCGGAGTTTTAAACTCAACTCCACGTCCTGCCTTTGCCACAACTTTATATAGCTTTCCCCTTTTGTCAACTTCGTCCTCAATAAAAACAAGGCAAGTACTTTGTGGTATTTTTTCTATATAATCAGCAATCTCCTCACTATCATTTTTTCGTCCTACCTTAAATAGCTTGCTGTCCTTAACAAGTATTAACCTTTTGTCGGCAAAAAACGGCATTGTTTCAGCGGCATCAATAATGCTGTTTACATCTGCCTCTCCGTTAAAAATACTAATGTTCATGTCTCCAGCAATGTCATTTGAAAACTCCTGCCTAAGTCTATTTTCATACTGTTTTTTTAGGTATTGCTCTGTTCCATAAAAAATATAGCATCGGCTAAGATTTCCTGTTTTAATTTCGTCCCATAGCTTTTTCATTTCTTACCTCTTCATAGTTTTAATATTCATGTCTTTTCCATCTGTTGTAATAGTAATGCACCCGTACTTTGACGTTGTGTATATATCTGCCTGTGTATCCTCAATTCGCCAAAGGGTTTCAATGCTTGGATGACCATAATTATTATTTTTTCCGCAGGATATAACTGCCGTTTTTGCTCCAACCGCCTCCAAAAACTTTTCAGTTGAAGAATTTTTAGAACCATGGTGAGACACCTTCAACACATCTGCATTTACGTCCGCACCGCTTAACATAAGCAGCATTTCATCCTCACCCTCCATGTCGCCTGTAAACAAAATGGATTTTTCACCTACACATAACTTTAACACAAGGGAACCATGATTGTCATTATTGTCATCAATTATTTTAGTGTCGTATGGATATAAGCATTGCATTGTGGTTTCACTATTTATGTTTGCTTCTTGACCTGCACCAATGTAATTAATCTTCGTTCCACGCCTGTTTGCAATCTGTGTAATTAAATTATAAAGGGTATCGTCTGACCAATCATAATTTGATAAGTATACATTTTCAACATCATAAAAATCAATTGCCTCTGCACATCCAATGGCATGGTCTCTATCCATGTGAGTAACAAACACTCCATCAACTTTTTTAATTCCACGGCTTTCCAGGTAAGGTATAATACACTTTTTCCCCGTATTGCTGCCGAAATCGGTCTCCGCTTTGCCTCCGCCGTCTATTATGTAGGTTTTGTTGTCAAATGTATGTATAACTGCACAATCTCCTTGTCCAACATCAATAAATGCCACATCTGTATTTTTAAATATAAGCCTGTTGCTTGTTATAAACACTAACAATATCATAAGGTTTATACTAAACGCAACTTTTTGCCCCTTGATTTTCCAAAAAAATATAATTAAAAGCAGTGTATAATAAAGCACAATCCAAGTAAATTGCGGTCTTCCTGTAAGTATTGTTGAAAACGGAATTGCCGTAAAAACCCTACACGTTCCCTCATATATCTTTAGTATTACAAAAACAGTTCCGCCAAAAAATGATGCTGCCTGTATCCATACCAGCCCAATAAGCCCAGAAATCATAGCGAAGCCAACAAGTATTCCTATAAGGGGAAGAACAATAAGGTTTGCAAAGCTCCCAAAAACGGGAATTTTGTAAAAATGCCAAGCTATAATTGGAAAAGATATAATGTTAACCACTATGCCTGTGTTCACACCATAAATTAGCTTTTCCTTAAACGTATGTCCACCCATTATAAAATTACCAGCCAAAATAAGTCCGCACGATGTAACAAAACTAAGTTGAAAATTCACATCCCACAATTGATATGGATGTATTGCCAAAATAATTATTGCCGCAAAACCAAGTGAATTAAACACATCTACATCACGGTAAATAATGTTTCCAAACAACAGTATTTCCATCATTATAACTGCTCGAATTACAGCAATTTTTCCGCCAGCAAACACCGCATACCCTAAAAGCAAAATCATAACCACTGCTGAAGAACTTCTCTTATTCATGCCAAAACATTTTTGCAGTATAAACAGTATGAAAAAAGCCAGTATTCCTGTATGTAAACCTGAAACCGCTAAAATATGTGCAATGCCTGCATCTCCATAAAGACTTCGTATATCCTCATCTAAACCAGATGTATCTCCTGTTACCATGGCTTTTACAAGCCCTGCTTCAGTATTAGGAAAGATTCTATCATAAACTTCATTTATTTTTTCTCTAAACTCAGATATCCTTTCCAACATAGTTCGCTTCTCACCATATTTTGTAATTTTTTCAGCAAACATTTGATAGTGTATTCCTCTTGCGTTGGCATAGGCAAGCTGATTAAAGGCTCCTGGGTTATTAGCACTTTCCGGTCTATTTATTCTTCCTCTTACTGCAATCAAGTCTCCTTGTTTAACTAAAACACCTTCATCTAAAAGCACCTGAATTTTATAATCCTGGCTATTAATTTTTCCATCATAGTAAACCTCATCTGCCTTGAAAATCAACATCTGCCTGTTGGATTTTGTAATGCTTGTACTTTCAACAACGCCACGTACACCACAAATTCCATCATAGTTTGGCAAATTTATATTTGCATGTAATAGTGCTAAACCTCCAATCAATACAAAAATTGGAAGTAACAACACAAAATTTGTCTTTACCTTTTGTTTCTTAGTTATTGCATAGAAAATAAGGCATACCAAAAAAAGGGCGGCATATCCCCAAATAGGAATATACCGTCCACAAATTATACCTGCTATGAAAAACACTGCACCCAGTAAAAAAGGTCGCTTCATATAATCACCTATTGCTTTTCTTCTGAAAAGTTGTAAGGCTCAAATGGCTTTCCAAACTCCAGATGTCCCTTAAACTCGTCTTGTTTTTCTCCTTCAATAAGAAATTGAACTTTTTCTACATCCTTCAGCTCTGCCAAAGAATTTACTATTGAATATATTGTAAGTGTTTCACCTGTTGAACCTCCGCCGTGTTTCGTTACGAACTCTTCACTTAGGTCAACATAACATATTTTGTCCGCCGTTTTTATATTACGTATTTTTGTTTCAGGCGGTACAGTAGCCACATGTCCAGCCTCTTTAGGACCTAGAATAAGCTGTTCAAGAATATATTTTTCCACAGGTTGGTTTGGATTCACTTCCACTCTTCGTTCCTCTGCAACAAGGGCCGTTGCATCTTCATTAGCAAAATACAGTGTAAATACTCTGGTAGAATTTGTTGGCTCGGCCTCTATTTGTGCATCAACAATAAGGTCGTCCCTGCCCATAGGCCCAAAAGGTGTTCCATTAGTTTTGGCAAGTGGCACTCCTTCAACCAAAATTTCCACTTCGTCTACAAAATAAAAACCTGTAAACGTCCATACCAATGCCGCCCTACAAAACATTTCTTCTCCTGTTTTCATATCGGCATAGTTTTTGGATACATTAACTGTTACAACGTTATCTTTAAGAGAAACATCAAGTATTTGAACATTTTGGGGTATTGCAGATACTAATGTTTCACTTTTAGGCGCATTTTTTAGTTCTATTGCAGCGTTAGTAAGCATTTCCAAAAGGCTTTTGCCACCTATAACATGCTGCTCCGTTTTAAGGTTAGAACTTTCTACATCCACATAATATATGTCCTGCGTTAAATTAATTGGTTCAGCCGAAGTACTTTCTTCTTCACTCTTTAGTGAAGACACTGCAAAAATAGCAGCAAAAACTATTACTAATATACTTATATAAATTAAATTTCTTTTTTTCAACAACAACACCTCCTTTTCAGCTATGCATAAGCGGTATTCTTACAACAAAAGTAGTCCCTTCGTTTTCACGACTGGATACCCTAATGCTTCCATCGTGCATAAGTACTGTAGAATGGGTTATGGAAAGACCAAGCCCTGTGCCACCAGTTTCTCTGTCACGTGTTTTATCAATTCTATAAAATCGGTCGAAAATTTTTCCTAGTTCCTCCTCTGCCATGCCAACACCAGTGTCGCTAACGGTTATAAAGGCATTTTGGTGGTCACAGTCCAAAACAACTTTAACCTCTCCACCTTCATCTGTATACTTAATTCCATTTTCAATAAGATTTGATACCGCAAGGGTTAGCTTTGTTGCATCTATATCCGCCAGTACCTCCTGAATAAGTTCACAGCTTAAATTTATATTTTTGTGAACAGCCAATGGATTGAGTCTTTTTACTATATCGCTAACCAAATTATTAAGATTCTCCTGCTTAAAGTTAACAGGCACTTCCTTCTGGTCAAGACGTACAAGTGTTAATAAATCGTTTATTATTTCCGTCATACGGTCTACCTCGTTGTTAATGTCCTGCAAAAATTCTACATACATTTCTTTTGGTGCTTCACCATTTAGCAAAATAGATTCGCTTAAAACCTTGATAGAGCTAAGCGGTGTTTTAAGTTCATGGCTAACGTTGCTAACAAACTGCTGCCTGGAAATATCCACTTGCTGCAATTTTTCCGCCATATTATTTACAGCATCACCAACTTCCATTATCTCATTTTGAGACATTGTTGCCACTGGAACACGCTGGTCTAAATGTCCGTCTGCCATTTTTTGAATAACCTTTGCCATTTTTTCCAAAGGCTCTGTTATCATTTGGGAAAATATGAATACAACTGCAAGCACCACTAACACAATAACCGCCGTCATAATATATATTTGCTTATTAACAACTTCCATCTTTAGTGTAATATCTGTTGGCATATCCGCAATAAGCACAGCTCCAACCTTTTTACCATTGTCATTTACTATGGAAGCTACCGCATAAATACTTCCATTTAATTGTTCCCTTGCAACGTCTTTATTATCCAATGCTTCTATAATCTCTGGAATTAGGTAAGTTTTATTAATTTCAGTTTTATTAGAATCATTAATAACTGTTCCCATTGCATCTGTAACTATAATTCTAAAACCGCCTTGTATACTTGTCTGCTCAATATCCTTGCCAAATTCCTCTGCCTTTTGAATATCATACATATAATCAGAAATTACAATATGGCCGGAAAGGATGTTTGCCTGATTCAAAAGTTCTTTTTTTCGTTCTTCAATATAATATTTTTCTGTTGTTTTAAACACCACATTACTTAAAAGCAATAAAGGAATAACCCCTGTACACACATATGTTATTAATAAAAGCCACCTTATGCCGTGGCGACCCTTCTTCTTATCCAAAATAGTATCCCACTCCCCACTTTGTAAAAATATACTTAGGGTCACTTGGGTTTGCCTCTATTTTTTCTCTAAGCCTACGTACATGAACATCAACTGTACGTGCATCTCCTGGGTATTCAAAACCCCATACCGTATCCAAAAGATTATCCCTGCTGTATACCTTCCCTGGGTTTTCCATAAAAAGCTCTAGAAGGTCAAACTCCTTTGCAGTTAAATTTGCTTCCCTGTCATCAATAAAAACTCTTCTGCTGTCAAATTCCAGCCTTAAACCTCTATACTCCAGCATTTTTTTCTTAGGAGCCTCTTTAATTTGAATTTTACGAACACTACGCCTTAAAATTGCTTTTATACGTGCTTTAAGCTCCAAAATATTAAAAGGTTTAACAATGTAATCATCTGCACCATATTCAAGACCCATAATCTTATCCATATCTTCGCCTTTTGCTGTCAACATAATAATAGGAACCTGTGAAAACTCTCTAGCCTGCTGACACACCTGAAGTCCGTCCATTTTTGGAAGCATAACATCCAGTACTACAAGGTCAAACTCCTGTGCTTTTATTAAATTAAGGGCATCCTCTCCATCATAAGCAGCTGTAACTTCCATATTGTCCTGCTCCAAACTGAATTTTATACCCTTTACGATTAATTTTTCATCATCCACAACAAGTATTTTGTACTCCATCTTTCCTGTCCTCCTCTATTTTAAGTTTAAAGACACTGTAACTTTATCCTTAAACTTTTCATAGGTTTTTTCACCTATTCCATACACATTCATTAATTCATCAGTATCCTCAAAATCACCATTCAGGGTTCTATACTCTATAATTTTATCTGCCGTTATTTCACCAATACCATTTAGGGTCATTAGTTCTTCTTTTGTGGCAATATTTATGTTTACCAAATTTTCCAAATACATTTCAGTTTCAAATTTTTCAGCAATGTCTACAGTATTGTAATATTTTTCAGAATTTTGCACAAACTGTATTTTGCTTGGTTGCCTGTAAGTAGAATACCATAAACCGCAACCTATAACCAATAAAGAAATTATTAAATATTTATTTATTTTGTTTGTAAAACTTAACCTATCTTTCATTTTAACGCAAAACCTTCTTTAAGATATTTTTTTGTTTTATAAACACCATATTTCTGCTATACTAATTGTAACATGAATTGCCAAAAAAATACATAGGAGTTCAGTATGAAAAAACAAATAATTACACTTTTAACAATTATTATCTCAGTATCTCAAATAATTACGGTTAATGCCGCTTATATACCGCAAAACATTCAACAACAAGCAAATGCTTTAACACTAGATGCCGAAAGTGCAATACTTATTGATGCATCTTCAGGTGATGTTTTATATGAAAAGGAAAGTGATAAAGCACAATATCCAGCCAGTATCACTAAACTTATGACTGTGCTTTTAGCACTGGAATACGGAAATCTGGATGAAACAATGCACTTTTCCCATGATGCAGTTTTTAGCATTGAACCAGGAAGCAGTCACATAGCCATAGATGTTGACGAAGAAATAACTATGCGTCAAGGACTTTATGCCATTATGCTTCAATCTGCCAACGAGGTTTCAAATGGTGTTGCAGAACATATCGACGGAACACTGGATGATTTTGCCCTTCACATGACATCACGTGCAAAGGAACTTGGGTGTACCAATACAAACTTTGTAAACGCCAATGGACTGCATAATGAAAACCACTACACCTCTGCCCATGACATGGCTCTTATTGCAAAGGAACTTTTGAAATTCGATTTTTTCAAAGAACTTATGTTAACTAAGTATTATGAAATTCCACCTACAAATAAGCAGCCAGAAACCCGATACCTTTACGGGCAAAATCAGCTTATAAAAAGCAGTTCAATATTCTACTATGATAAATGTATAGGCGGTAAAACAGGATTTACCAACCAAGCAGGAAACACCTTGGTGGCATTTGCCCAAGATGGTGATACAACACTAATATCTGTCGTTCTTAAATCTACAGGATATGGAGAATACACTGACACTGCAAAACTTTTTGATTTCGGCTTTAACAATTTTGAAACAAAAACCATTGCAAAAAAAGGTAATATTTTCACTACTATAAATGTGACAGAAGAAACAAAAAAGGGAACTAAAGATTTAGGAACAGTTAACGCAGTTTATAGTGACAACGTTGTTGTTAGCCTTCCAAAGGGATTTCCCCTAGCTAACATAAAAAGCAATAATCAACTGCCACAAAGCATTAAATCACCTGTATCAACTGGTCAGGCATTAGGCAATGCAACCTTTGAAATAAATGGAACTCAAATTGCTTCTGCAAATATTGTTTCACAAAATCAGTTGCCGCCACCACCAGCTTCCACAAATGAAAATGATACCAAAAACCCAATAAGCATACGCCTTATTGCTGCTTTGCTTGCATTAACAATATTAGTACTTGCCACAACACGTTTTTCCTTAAACAAAATAGAATACGAACGCAAAAAAAGAATACGCAAAGCACGAATAGTAAAACTTAGGGAAACCACAAAAGAACATACTGCTAAATAAATGTGATAAACTCACATACAAATATTTCTGATTAAAGTATAATACAAACATATCAACGAATACTATTTTATAATAAAAGGAGGATTTCATATGTCAGCTTTAAATATTAATAATGAAAATTTTCAAAAGGAAGTAATGGAAAGTGAAAAACCTGTACTATTAGATTTTTGGGCACCTTGGTGCGGGCCTTGCCGCATGGTTTCACCTGTTATAGATGAAGTTGCTGGTGAAGTTGCTGGTGTAAAGGTAGGAAAAATTAACGTGGATGAACAACCAGAACTTGCTGGCAAGTTTGGTGTAATGAGTATACCTACTTTAGTTGTTATGAAAAACGGTAAGGTAGTAGACACATCTGTAGGCGTTAAACCAAAGGCACATATCATAAAAATGCTTGAAAAATAATCATTAAAAACCCCTTATCTCGTTAAGATAAGGGGTTTTAATAAAGACAAACCTTGGGCTTTGCCCCAACCCCACTTGCTTTTTGAAAAAAGCAAGACCAATAACTTTCATTAAAACCGCATATCTATGCGGTTTTAGAAGGTTTAAGGTGGCAATGGCAAAGACGTGCCATCTGTACGCAGGACAGCTTTGCAAAGCAAAATGCTGACAGGAAACCCGTATGGGTGTTTTATAGCGAAGCTCTCAAGGTTTTAGTTTCTATCTTCTAACAAACTTTACTGCATTCGTTCCAGCAATTGCACCATCACTTACAGCCTTGGAAATTTGCAGTAGTCCACCAACACAATCTCCTGCGGCAAAAAGACCTGGTACATTAGTCGCCATATTCTCATCTACAATAATTTTGTTTCCCTCCGTTTCCGCACCAATCTTTCGTGCAAGGTCTGCACTACCGGCAACACCCATTGCCACAAATACGCCCGAAGCCTCATGCTCTGCTCCATTTTCAAAGGCTATTATTTCAACTTTTCCCTCGCCTTTAATTTCAGCTATTTTTTCAGTTTTAACTGCCACACCTTCAGGTACGTCAACCTCCATGTTCTTTCCATCAGTGGCTATTGTAACACTCTGTGCCAAAGGCAATAGTTCCTTCGCCTCATGCACCGCATATTCCCCATTCCCTAAAACAGTAAGAGGCTTCCCACGGAAGAAAAATCCATCACAAACAGCACAGTAGCTAACGCCTTTTCCCTCAAGTTCCTTTACCCCTTTTATTTTAGGCACTGCCCTTGATGAGCCCGTTGCAAGGATAACGCTATCAGCGGTGTAGCTGCTTTTTGTAGTTGTAACCCTAAGCTTTTCCTCAAAACTAAGTCCAACCACTTCGTCCTCTATTACTTCTA
>JAQVIB010000195.1 GCA_028695945.1 Lachnospiraceae bacterium | reverse complement strand
TGTCATTTACAGGCTGTGATGTAGACTGAATAATAAATACGTCAGCACCTCTTATGGTTTCATCTATTTTTACAGAAATTTCACCATCGCTGAAATGTGTTACCTCAGACTGTCCAATGTTAAGTCCCAGATTTTTTGCAATTGCTGCTGCTAAATCTGTATTAGCATTACAAGAGAAGATTTTAATATTGCTTCTGCCTGTATACATCATAATTATGTTTCCTCCCAACAATTCCAACAAAAATTAATATTGTACAATTTTGTACCTACAGAACCATGTTACACCTCAATATACTAAATTTCAAGTAAAAATAACAAAATATTTATTTTTTTGTCCAGCCTTCCAGGTTTATCTGCTTATTCCTTGCAACTGCAAGGGCTTTTTCTGGAACATCTTTTGTTATTGTTGAGCCTGCTGCAACATAAGAACCTTTCTTTAAAGTAACAGGGGCAACAAGGTTTGCGTTACAACCAATAAACACGTTATCCTCAATTACAGTTCTAAATTTGTGTTTTCCATCATAATTTACGGTTACAGTTCCGCATCCAAAATTGATGTTTTCACCAACATCACTATCGCCAATGTAGGTAAGGTGCGAAATTTTTGTACCATTACCAATAACCGAATTTTTAACTTCTACAAAATCTCCAACCTTAATATTATTCCCTATTTTGCAGTTTGGACGAATATATGCATATGGTCCAACGGTAGTATTTTCACCTACTTCAGAATCAATTGCTGTTGAAAACTGAACCTTAGTACCGTTACCTATTTTCATGTTTGATAATTTAGTATACGGTCCAATATGACAATCCTCATCAATTATTGTTTTTCCCTCTAATACACACCCTGGATAAATAATTGTATCGCATCCTATTTCAACACTGTCTTCAATGTAGGTTTGTGCAGGGTCTATAATAGTTACGCCGTTTTCCATGTGCATACGGTTAACCCTATTTTTAAGTATTGCCTCTGCCTCTGAAAGTTGAACACGGGAATTTACACCAAAAAATTCAGTTACATCATCCGCATTCATTGCATTAACCTTGTTCCCTGCTGAAAGTATAATCTCCAATGTATCCGGAAGATAGTATTCACCCTGTGCGTTATCATTTTTAAGCTTGGCAAGAGCTTCTTTAAGCTTTCTGCCTTTATAGCAATAAATGCCTGTATTTATCTCTTTAACCTGCTTTTCTGCCTCAGTTGCATCTTTGTACTCCACGTTCTTTACAAAATTGCCGTTCTCATCCCTTATAATATGCCCGTAGCCCGCAGAATCTTCAACCACAGCAGATATTATAGATACACCGTTATCTTCCCTCCTGTGGAATTCTACGAGGTTTTTCAGCGTTTCTTGCTTTATAAGAGGTGTATCTCCGTAAAGTATTATTATATCTTTGTCATCATCAATAAAATCTATTGCCTGCATAACTGCATGACCTGTTCCCAGTTGCTTTTCCTGCAATGCAAAAGATACCTTTTCATTTTTTACAGCCTCTTTAACCATTTCAGCTTTGTGTCCAATAACCACCGCCACCTGCTGTGCACCAACACCCTGTGCCGCTTCAATAACACGCTCTACCATAGTTTTGTTCATTACCTTATGCAGTACCTTTGGCACTTTAGATTTCATTCTTGTACCTTCGCCTGCCGCAAGTACAATTGCTTTTAAATTTTCCATAATATGCTCCTTTTATTTGTTTCACTAATTTTTGCATGGTTATTTGTATTTTCGCACTTTATTTTGAATTTTTCAACATAAAATTAATTTATCTGGAAAATATAAAAATATTGTTAAATTTATTAAATAATTTTGACATACCTGTTTACCTTTTTGAAAAAAGGATATAGAATAGAGTTACACGAAGGGAGATGGTGCCATGAATAGGCTTACTATTGTAAAAGGTGACATCGTAAAAATGAAAACAGATGCCATTGTTAATGCTGCAAATACTTCCCTTTTAGGCGGCGGTGGAGTAGATGGTGCTATTCACCGTGCGGCAGGGGCAGAACTTCTTGACGAATGTGTTAAACTTCAAGGCTGTGCCACAGGTGAGGCCAAAATTACAGCAGGTTACAAACTTAGTGCGAAACACGTTATTCATACCCCTGGCCCTATATGGCGTGGTGGTAATAAAGGCGAGCCCGAACTTCTTGCTAATTGTTATGCAAACAGCCTTGCTCTTGCAAAGGAAAATGGAATCCAATCTATTGCCTTTCCGTCTATAAGTACGGGAATTTATTGTTTCCCCGTAGATTTGGCGGCAAATATCGCAATTGAGCAAATTACTTATTTTTTGGAACAAAACCCTTCATTTGGAAAAGTAGTAATTGTATGCTTTGATGAAGAGACCCTAAAAGTTTACAAAAACACTCTTAAAAATAGGAAAAAATAATACAAGGCAGAAGTCTGGGCAAAATCGGGCTTTCTGCTTTTTTTGTAATTTCTATAAAACAATCGTTCGCATTACATAATTTTACATATGTGCATAAATTATGTTTATTTGTATATTGTTTTTACAAAGATGTGTTTTTTAGTATTTTTTTTACTTTTATTCTACACAAAAAATTTTTATTTTATTCTATTTACATAATGTGTTTTGGTAAACTTGCAAAATATGTTGTCCACATTAAAAATGCAGTTAAATAAGTTGTGCACAAAGTTATCCACATTATCCACAATCATTATTGATATTACAAATGAATTGGCAATTATATTTTTTAAAAATCAAAAAAGCTCGAAAAATTAATAAAAATAAAATAATTTACTGATATTTGTATTTTTTCACTGCATAAAGGAGGATTTTTACTTTTTATATCGAATACTATTATTATAGAAAATATAATTAATTTTATGTATAATTACAAACAAACGTTTGTACTCAAAATCGAATAAAACTTTATCAATATAAAGTTTTAATATACGTAAGCGAAATGCTTATTTGGAGGGAGTTGTTTTTTATGACTTATAACATCAAAGGTAAAAACATCACATTAGGCGACAAAACCAAAGAAAAAATTGAAAGTAAGCTAAACCGAATTTCCAAATTATTTCCACAAAATGCTGTTAGCAATGTAAAAATCAGTTCTGAAAAACTAGATTACACAGTTGAGGTAACCATACCTATGGGCAAAAGGCTTGTCCGGGCGGAATCCATGCAGCAAGATATGATGGCTGCCCTTGACAAGGCAGTTGATATTATAGAAAGCCAGGTGGTTAAATATAAAGGGCGTATGAGAAGCAAAGTCCGCCAAAATATCGCCTTTAAGGCTGAATATGAAGCAATACCTATTAGTGAAGATGCACTTGTTGATGACGAAGATACAATTGCAATTGAAAAGAGCAAACGTTTTGAATTAAGACCGATGGATGCTGAAGAGGCAGTTATGCAGATGGAACTTTTGGGTCACAGCTTCTTTGTATTTATGAATGTAGATAACGATGTAGTAAATGTTGTTTACAAAAGAAAAAATGGTACGTACGGAGTAATTGAACCTGAAATTTAATTTAAACTAGTTTAAGCCACAGCATTTGCTGTGGCTTTTAGCGTGCAGACAAATCCACAAATTTGAATAAATAATGGCTGAAAGTTTGGGAACAAA
>JAQVIB010000194.1 GCA_028695945.1 Lachnospiraceae bacterium | reverse complement strand
CTCTCCTTCCATAAGCTTTTTTACTTGTACAGAAGGTTTAATGTTCCAATCTGACTCGGGTATCAGTACCAACTTACTAAGAGACTCCAACACCGCATTGTATATAAAATCGTAAATTACATCTTCATCTCTGAACCGAACCTCTAACTTTGCAGGGTGAACATTCACATCTACCATGTCGGCATTTAGGCTTAAATTAAGCACAAACACAGGAAATTTACCAACCATAAGTCTTGTTTTATAAGCATCTTCAACTGCTTGAGAAACAGTATCGTTTTTAACAAATCGTCCGTTAATAAACAAGTTTTCATAATTGCGGTTACCTCTGGAAAGCTCTGGCTTGCCAAGTAACCCAGAAATTCCAAAGCCATTTTCTTCATAATTAATATCAATCATTTTTTGGCTTATTTCTTTGCCATATACATAAAAAACAGCTGTTTTAAGCTCGTTATTTCCACTAGTATGAAGCATTACATTTCCGTTATTTATATATTTAATAGAAATTTCCGGGTGAGCTAAAGCAAGTTTATTTACCATATCCGAAATATAACCACTTTCAGTTGTGGCTTTTTTTAGAAATTTTCGTCTTGCTGGAACATTGAAAAAAATATTTTTTACATTAATTGTTGTACCGTCTGTGGTTGCACATTCTTGTTCGCCAATAAGATTCCCACCACTTATTTCAATTTTATAACCTTCTTCTTGTTCGTGGGTTTTTGTAACCATTTCAACTTGGCTAACTGAAGCAATACTGGCAAGTGCCTCACCTCTAAAACCTAAAGAATACACTGTGTCAAGGTCGTCTATTTTTTCAATTTTACTTGTGGCATGGCGTACAAATGCGGTTTTAACTTGCTCTTTTTCAATACCTTTGCCGTTGTCGCTAATTTTGATAAGAGTTGTGCCTCCATCACGTATTTCAATAGTTATTGCACTTGCACCTGCATCTATACTGTTTTCGGCAAGCTCTTTTACTACAGAGCTGGGCCGTTCAACCACTTCCCCAGCGGCAATTTTGTTTATTGTGTTATTATCCAGTAAATGAATTTTACTCATATGCTAATCACATTCCCTTTGTCTTCTTCTGCAAATCAAACAATGTTTGCAAAGCTTGAATAGGTGTAAGGCTCATTACATCAATTTTATTTATTTCGTCTGCAAGCTGAGTATCGTTAATCGTAAAAACATCCATTTGCGTTGAAGTTAAGGAACTATTTTCCTCTGCTTCTTTTGCTAAACGCTTAGCCTTTTTTGTTATATCTGCTGCATTCAGTTGTTTCAAAATTTCATTAGCTCGTTTAATAACTTTGTTAGGAAGCCCTGCAAGCCTACCTACCTGAACACCATAGCTGTGGTCAGCACCACCACGAACAATTTTTCTAAGGAAAATGATATCCTCACCTTGCTCTTTTACAGTTATGCAATAATTTTTAACACCGCTAAGTTTACCTTCAAGCTCTGTAATTTCGTGATAGTGTGTGGCAAATAAGGTTTTTGCACCCACGCTATTTTTGTCCGTAATATATTCCAAAACGGCCCATGCAATGGAAAGTCCATCAAAGGTGCTTGTACCTCTTCCAATCTCATCCAATATAAGCAAGCTGTTGTTTGTAGCGTTATTAAGTATATTGGCCACCTCTACCATTTCAATCATAAATGTACTTTGTCCAGAGGCTAAATCATCTGAAGCCCCTACACGGGTAAATATTCTGTCTACAACACCAATTTTTGCTGACCTAGCCGGCACAAAACTTCCAATTTGTGCCATTAGAACTATTAGTGCTGCTTGACGCATATAAGTAGATTTACCTGCCATATTTGGTCCAGTTATAATTGAAAGGCGGTTATCCTCATTATCCAAATATGTATCGTTTGGAATAAATGGGTCATTAAGCATTTTCTCAACCACAGGGTGGCGACCGTCTTTAATGTCTATAACTCCATCAGTTGCAATTTCTGGCTTTACATAGTTCTGGCTTTGTGCAACCTCTGCAAGTGACTGCAAGGCATCTACAATGGCACAAGTATGTGCTGTTTTCTGTATTCGGTCAACCTCTGATGCAACAGAATTTCTAACGTCACAAAAAATTTCATACTCCATGTCCACCATTTTTTCCTCAGAACCCAAAATCAATTCTGCAAGGTCACTAAGCTCTGTTGTTATATATCTTTCGCAGTTTGCCAAGGTTTGTTTTCTAAGATATCTCTCTGGAACTTCGTTTATATTAGATTTTGTAACCTCTATGTAATATCCAAAAACCTTATTGTATCTAACCTTAAGGTTCTTAATTCCTGTTAATTCTTTCTCTCGTGTCTCAAGGTCTGCAATCCACTGTTTTCCTTCATGTTTTGCACACAAAAGTACATCAAGCTCGTTGTTAAAGCCTTCTTTTATCATTCCGCCCTCACGAACCGTAAAAGGTGGATTATCATCGTTTATTGCTTTTTCAATTAAAACATATATATTTTCAAGTGAATCTAGCTGATTAAATAGCTCTTTTAAATATCCACTTTTGCATTTTTGCAATACATTTTTCAAAAGAGGAAGATTTTCTATAGAGCTTTTTAATGCAACCAAATCTCTGCAATTTGCTGTGTTATAAATCACTTTGCTCATAATACGCTCAAAGTCGTACATAGAGTTAAGTATATCCTTTATTTCTTCACGTACAAAAAGTTCATCTTTAAGTTCTTCAACACCATCAAGACGTTTGTTTATTTCGTTTGCGTCAATAAGTGGCTGCTCCACCCATTTGCGTAAAAGCCTTGCTCCCATTGCAGTTTTTGTTTTATCCATCACCCATAAAAGAGAGCCTTTTCTTCCCTTCTCTCTAAGGGTTTCAGTAAGTTCTAAGTTTCGTCTGCTGCTAACGTCTAAAAGCATAAATTGATTACTTTGGTAATTTTTAATATGTGCAATATGGCTCAAATCAGATTTCTGCGTTTGATATAGATATTCCATTAAGCTACCTGCTGCACAAACAGAAAAAACCTTGTCTTTAAGCCCAAGCCCGTCAACTCTGTCTACATTAAAGTGTCGGCAAAGACGTTTGTTTGCTGAATGATATTCATACATCCAGTCATCACATATACTAAGTTTTATACTAAAACGCTTTTCAATAGCTATGCCTTCAGGCATAGTTTTAAATCCTTCATTACATATAATTTCCGATGGAGAAAATTTTGCAAGTTCGTCCGTTAACCTTGTTACCGCGTTAACCGATACAAATTCTGTAGTTTGAAATTCTCCTGTTGTTACATCACAAATACTAAGTCCGTAACCGTTTTTGTCACAATAAATTGAAGCTATATAGTTGTTTTTCTTTTCATCCAATACGGTACTATCGATAACTGTTCCTGGTGTTATAACACGCACAACGTCACGCTTAACAATGCCTTTTGCAAGCTTAGGATCTTCAACCTGTTCACAAATTGCAACTTTATAGCCTTTGTCAACAAGACGTGCAATGTAGCCGTCGGCACTGTGGAAAGGAACGCCACACATAGGTGCACGTTCCTCTTGACCCCAGTTTTTCCCAGTAAGGGTAATTTCTAATTCCTTACTTGCTATAAGTGCATCGTCAAAAAACATCTCGTAAAAGTCTCCAAGGCGGAAAAAAAGCAAACAATATTTATAGTTT
>JAQVIB010000193.1 GCA_028695945.1 Lachnospiraceae bacterium | reverse complement strand
AGGGCAATTAATCCAGTTCATACCTCTGCCGATGGTGACTCTATTTTTGTTATGGCAACAGGAGAAATTGAGGTAAGCGAAGATGCTTTAGGCACATTGACGGCAGAAGTTATGGCAAAGGCTATAAACAACGCTGTTCTAAATGCAAATTCTGCCTACGGACTTAAATGTGCAAAAGATTTTTAATTCGAAAGACCTTGGGCGTTGCCCAAACCCACTTGCTTTTTGAAAAAAGCAAGACCAAAAACTTTCATAAAAACCGCATACCTATGCGGTTTTAGGAGGGTCAACGTGGCAATGGCGAAACCAATAAGTGGTTAACTTTGTCTATAAGGTAAAACAATATATCTATTGCCTTTACTAATTTTACACACAAAAAAACTGCCAAGGATAGCTCCTTGGCAATTTTTTTGTGTTGGGATAAAGAAATGTTAATATATATCAAAGGAAAATCCCTTGATTTCAAAATTAAAAGTATTGCATTTTAGGTGTTAGTCATCTAAACCTTCAACCTTTGAGTTATAAGAATATTCGGGCGTTGGGAAATTACCCTCAACAACCTCTTGGTGATATGTGTTAAATGCATCAATAATTTGTGGTCTAAGGTCTGCAAACTTTTTAGCAAACTTAGGAACCCACTCGTACATGCCAAGCATGTCCTGTAAAATAAGTGCCTGTACTTCACAATCTGGGCCAGCACCAATACCAATAACTGGTATGCCAATATTTTTTCTAATATATTGTGTTACAGAAACAGGAACGCCTTCAATCATAATCAAAAATGCTCCAGCCTCTTCAATAGCTTTTGCATCTTCCAAAAGTAACTCAACTGCGTCCATACTCTTACCCTGTACCTTAAAACCACCCATCATGCTTGTTGTTTGTGGTGTAAGACCAATATGTCCGCAAACAGGAATACCTGCTTCCACAATTCCTTTAATAACAGCCGCAGAACGTTTTCCGCCTTCAAGCTTAATAGCGTCACATCCAATTTCTATAAAAATCTTGTTTGCACTTGTTATTCCCTGTTCAACAGAAACATTGTAAGCACCAAAAGGCATATCACCTATAATAAACTTGTTTGGTGCACCTTTTTTAACTGCTTTTCCATGGTGAATTATATCATCAACTGTTACACCAACTGTTCCATCGTAACCCAGCATTGTCATTCCAAGTGAATCACCAACAAGAATCATTTCAATATCACTAGCTTCCACCATAGTAGCTGAAGTGTAGTCATAGCAAGTAACAAGAGTATATTTATTGCCATTTTCCTTTGTTGCCCTAATGTCAGGCACTGTAATTTTCTTATTCATTATAATTCCCCATCCTTTCAAAATACCGTGGTTACGGCTACGTAAATAGTGATTTTCATTTACCGTAATTTTCTAAATATTAAGGTGGAAAGCCTAATGTATTCAAGCTTTCTTATATTACTATATTTGACAAAAATAATCGTTTTAATCCAAAAACGATGGAAAATTAAATTGACGTTTGCTATTAAAAAGATTATATCTCACCACTTGTTCAATGTCAATACGTTGTTGAACAACATATGGCACAAAATTCCATATTCCTTTTTATGAATTTTATATCTTTTTATCTACCGCTTCCTGCATAAGCTTACAGGCATGTATCATATGCAGACGCATTGCAGTTCTTGCACCATCAGCGTCACGGTTCTCCATAAACTGCATAACTAGCCTATGGTCACGCAGCGTTTCAATTCTTAGTTCCTCGTTATTTTGAGATATTACAACACTAAGATAAATTGCCTGCAACAAAATAGGTATAAGTTTGTTTAAATAACCGTTATGGGTAGCCTTGGCTATAGCCTTATGAAATTCCTGTTCCTCTTTAGTTCTGTTAACATTTTCAACTATTTTCTCTTCAAGAATATTTCCCAGCTTAATTATATTTTTAATTTCATTTTCAGTAGCACGTAAGGTTGCATAGTATGCCGCCTCTGGCTCAATTATAATACGCATTTCATATAAATCTTTTATATTACCTTTTTTGTTGGCAAAAGTCATTACATCCAGTTCTCCACCTGTTAGATTCTCCACTACAAAAGTTCCCTTGCCACGTTTAATCTCCAACACACCATTGGTGGATAATATTCGTATTGCTTCCCTTAAAGTTGCTCTGTTAACATTAAGCTCATTTGAAAAATCATTCTCGTTAGGCAGTTTATCTCCTGGGTTAAACCGTTTTTCAACGGTAATCATTGCATATATATCATCAGCTATTAGTTCCGATAATGCCTTTGGCATAAGTTGCCTCCTATAATTCATAATAAACAATACCCATACTACTACAAAGAAATATTTTTTTCAATATATTGTGCATTTTGAAGAAACTTGATACCAGATTTTTTCAAATCTGGGTTCGGGCGTAGCACACCCACTGGAATCGTGTAAGCGGAATTCATTTCCGCTGGAACGCAAAAAAAGCTGAATTTTCAATACCTTTAGGTATGCTATGAAAATTACAGCTTTTTACCTTCCAATAGCTGGTGGAAAGCAAGCTTTCCACCAAGCCTGACGAAAAGGTTTTTCGTCAGGCTCAGCATGTGCCTTCGTCGAACTCTCCAAATTTCCTAAATCTATCGTGCCTTTGCTCAATAAGCTCTTCCTTGCTAAGGGCAAAAAGAACTTTAAATTCATTCATTAGGCTCTCTTTAATTATATCTGTAGTAAATTTAAGGTTATTTTCAATTCCCTCTGGTGCTTCGGGAATAATTTTTTCTATAACACCATTTTTAATAAGGTCGTTGGCTGTAATTTTCATCAACTCTGCCGCCTCACCACTGCGTAACGGATTTCTCCACAAAATGCTTGCAAACCCTTCTGGTGAAAGCACTGCATACATCCCATTATCTAACATCCAAACTCTGTCACCTGCCGCCAGTGCAATTGCACCACCACTTCCGCCTTCACCAATAAAAATGCTTATTATAGGTATCTTTATGCCTGCTGTTTCAAATAAACACCTAGCTATAGCTTCACCCTGTCCTCGCTCTTCTGCACCAATTCCAGGATATGCTCCAGAGGTATTAATAAGGGTAACTACAGGTCTGTTAAATTTTTCTGCCTGTTTCATAAGGCGCAACGCCTTACGGTAACCATCAGGGTTTGGTGAGCCAAACCTTCTTCTTACATTTTCTTCAAGGGTACGTCCCTTTTGCACGCCAATAACAGTAACTGGCATTCCGTTAAGGCTGGCAATTCCGCCAACAATAGCCTTATCGTCTGCAAAATATCTGTCTCCGTGAAGTTCTATAAAATCATCAAATATTTCTTCAATAAATTCCAGTGAGGTAGGTCTGGTTACTTTTCTTGCTTTAGCCATTACATCTGCCGCATTACTCATTGTAACCCTCCTTTTCCGCTGTGAAGTGCCAACAGTTTGCCAAGCACTTCTTTCATTTCACTTCTTTTAACTATTTTGTCCACAAAGCCGTGTTCCAACTGAAACTCTGCTTTTTGGAAGCCCTCTGGAAGTTTCTCGTTTATTGTTCCTTCAATAACTCGCTGACCAGCAAAGCCAATAGTTGCCTTTGGTTCGGCAATTATAATATCCCCAAGGCTTGCAAAGCTTGCACTTACACCGCCTGTTGTTGGGTCTGTCATAACCGCAATGTACAGTAATCCTGCCTCGCT
>JAQVIB010000192.1 GCA_028695945.1 Lachnospiraceae bacterium | reverse complement strand
AAGTTTGAGCAACAGCCTTTTTAATTACCTCTTTAATTTCTGCAATAGATTTGCACTTAGGTTATGTAATATCTATAATTGCACTATTCATAAACCCGTAAAGTATTGGGTGGAAATGGCAGTCTATAAATCCCGGTGTAAGGGTTCTGCCTTTAAGGTCAATAATTTTTGTTTTTTCGTCCACTATTTTTTCCAAATCTTCATTTGTGCCAACAAAAACTATTTTGTTGCCCTTAATACCAACTGCCTCTGCTAACTCATCTTTAGCATTAACAGTAATTACCTTACCGTTTTTAAACCCAATATCAACATAAGAAAAATCAAATTCCATTCATTTCACCCCTTCTTCGCCATATATAATATCCTATTGTAAGGGCAGAGTTTTTAGTGTATATAAATCAAAATATTGAATAATCTTTCCTGCATAAAAGTATTTCAACTTCTGTACATGCCTTTACTCTTAAATTCTCTATAAAAAAACAGAGGTTTCCTACAGTTTCGTACTGGAAAAGACCTCCTTTTTAGTATTCGCATAAATTAAATTTTGTTCAATACCATTTGAAAGGCATTTCGTTTGTACTAATTTTAATACAAAACATATTACCATTGTTTTCCATATAACACAATAGTATAACTATAATTTTTATAGTTTTTTCAAAAAAAGAAGAGGCGTTAGCCCCTCCTCTTTTTGACACTTATTAATCTTCGTCGTCCTCATCATCAAAGGGGAAAAATTCCTGTACCGAAAATTTCGCTGGAATAACCCTGTATTTTTGCTTGTGGCTGGACGTCTTTCCAGCCTCCACAATAGGATATTCGTTTTGCGATGAATTGATGTATGAAAAAAACTCCGTACCAAGAGATAATCTCTCTTTTTTGGGAATGCGTTTCCATTCAAACCCTAAAAATAAATCCTTGACCATGAACTCCTCGCCCTCAACCAGATTCACAGTTTGCGATAAAGCTTTTTTTAGTAAAATTGAAACCATGCTAAAACCTCCTTTTATTTTTGTATAAAAGGAGTATACCGTATGGCTTTATTTAATTTTTCACACACCTAACATTTTTATATAACTAATACCTTAAATTCAAATGCGGTTATGAATGAAATAACTTCAAACATAACCGCCTTTACTTATTTGCCTAAACTAAGTCTTAATTAATACCCTCTTTTACCAAATACTTTTTGAAAGCTTCATAAGCATAGCTGGTATTTACCCTTTCAAGGTAAATTTCAGTATCTTCAACTGCTTTAAGTTCTAGGTTTAATGTTCCTTCCTTAACTGCATGGCTTTCAGCCATTTCCTGTGCAACTGCTTTTTCGTCTGCATAGTTAAGGTTAAGTTTCATTGCGTTGGCAATGCCTTTAATCACCTCAAGGTTTGTTTTAGAAAGTGCAGGTATAGCCGCTGTTACAGCACTAACGGTTGAATCACAGCTGGTTATTGTGCCTGTGCTTTCAGCAAGAGAAACTAAAGGAAGTACCGCATCTGCCTTTTTAGCAGTTTCTGTAAGGTACATATCTGCAACGGCAACAAACTCAAGTCCACTTGGGTCAAATTCTGGCACATCTTCGCCTAAAATAAGCATAGCCTTAATTTTTCCGCTTGCAAGGGTATCCTTTGTAAAGCAAAGTGGTGCAACCCCAAGGTCGCAAAGGCCCTGACTATTTGCATTTGCCTTAATTTGAATAATTCCGTCACGTGGTGAACCAACATGTCCGCTTAAAACAGCAATTTCAGCCGCCGCTTTAGCCGCTTCTGCTTTCACATTAAACTGGTCAACAACAACCATTGCTTTTTTCGCTTTCAAAAGCATTCCAGCCGCCTGTTTTGCTTCATCTGTTAAAACTGTATTGCTAAGGCTTGCAGTAAGGCTGTCAATTCCATTTGCTTTTGCACCTGTTTCAACAAGGGCTTTCAAAATGCCTTTAAGTGCTGAAGTGTTATCGGCATTAATGTAAAGTGCCGCCTCCTGTGCCTCTTGAGAATCTGCCTTGTTGGAAATAACAATTACCTTTGCTCCTCTAGCCGCCGCCTGACGAATTTTAACACCAAGCACTGCGTGTTCTTTCATTATATCTGTTCCAACAAGAACAATTACCTCTGTTGAAAGAAGTTCATCAAGCTTAGCTGTTGAACCATCAAACCCTGTTACCTCTGCAACACCGCTTTTGTTTATGCCGTAGCAGAAAACAGTATTTGTCTTTAAAACATCATTTGCATATTTCTTAGCCGCATAAATTTCTTCGTTTGTTAATTTATCTGAAACAGAAACAGCAACTGCGTCACTGCCGTAACGTACGGAAACACTTTGAAGCTTTTTGGCAACATAAATGTTTGCCTCTTCCCATGAAACAGAAGTAAGTACGCCGTCCTTTTTAATCATTGGTGTTGTAAGTCTGCCTTCACCTGTTAGCTCGCTGAAACCAAATCTACCTTTAACACAAAGTGCACCTTTTTCAATTTCATCTGGTGTACTTTTTACAATAAGGTTACCCTTTGTTTGTAAAGTTGTTTTACAGCCAACGCTACAGAAAGAACACATTGTATCTGTGCAAGTTGTTGCCACAGGAACACGTTTTTGGGCAGTTTTTTCACCCAATGCACCTACAGGGCAAAGGTTAATACACTGACCACAGCTAATACAGTCTGTTTCTTTAAGCGGAAGGTCAAGTGCTGGTTTCACAATGGAATCAAAACCACGGTCTACCAGACCAAGAGCCGTTCTGCCCATAACCTCATCGCAAACCCTTACGCAAAGTCCGCAAAGAATACATTTATCTGGGTTTCTGTCAATAAACGGATGGCTGTTGTCAACCTTTCTGTTATGGATTGCACCTTCGTACTTTTCTGGCTCAACCTCTGCTTCATTTGCATAGTTAATAAGCTTACATTCAAAGTAGTCATGGCAACCACATTCAAGACATCTTTTGGACTCCGCAATTGCCTGCTCATCAGTTAAACCATTGTTAACTTCGTGGAAATTATCTTTTCTTGCTTCAGCAGAAATATGGCTCATGCACTGGCGTGGAGCTTTTTCTCTATCAGCAAAATCAGCCTCTGTAAGGTCTTTTCTTTCAACTACAAATGGCTTTTTATAAGGAACAACTGCACCTTTAAGGTAGCTGTCAATTACTCTTGCGGCTTTGTCTGCCTCGCCAATTGCGGCTATGGCAATGCCTGCACCCATATTTGTTGCATCGCCTACAGCAAACACATTTTCAATATTGGTTCTAAAGGTTGCTTCGTCGGCAGAAATTGTACCTTTTCTTGTAAGCTCAACTTCCTCAAAGCCCTTAGGGTCAAGCTTTTGACCAAGAGCCATAATAACGGCACTAACCTGTAAATCCTCTGTTGCTCCTTCAATAGGAACAGGGCTTCTTCTTCCGCTGGAATCAGGCTCGCCAAGCTCCATTTTCTGCAATTTAACGAATTTAATGCTTCCGTCCTCATTTGCAACAATTTCAGTTGGGTTTGTAAGGTATTTGAATATTACGCCCTCTTCTTCTGCTTCTTTAATTTCAATTTCCTCGGCTGGCATTTCAGCCTTTGTTCTTCTGTATACACAGTAAACCTTTTTTGCACCTAAACGAACTGCCACACGACAAGCATCCATAGCTGTGTTACCGCCACCAACAATGGCAACCTCTTGCCCTACAACTATTTCTTCGTTAAGGGCTACTTTTCTAAGAAAATCTATACC
>JAQVIB010000014.1 GCA_028695945.1 Lachnospiraceae bacterium | reverse complement strand
GCCTGCACCTGTAAGGTTATCACCTAAATGCTGTACCGAACCGCTTGGATGAACTAAATTACCAAAAAATACAAAGTCCTCTTGCTTGCTTACCTTGCCATTTTCTGTAATTAAAAATGCTGCTGAATCCAAATCAAAATCTCCGCCTGTATCAAATCGGTTAATATCCCAGCCTATTCCAACAACCAATTTCTGTAATCCTGGGTTTCCTTTTGTTAGGCTAACTTTCTGCCCCTTCTGTAAACTAATTGGCATTTTTTATCCCACCTATCTAAAGTTTTAAGCTACATTTACTCCATAATTTTTGCATAATGCCGCAAGACCACCTTGGAAGCCGCTGCCAATAGCATTAAACTTCCACTCTGTGCCATGCTTATACAATTCACCAACAACTACAGCTGTTTCAATAGAGAAATCCTCACCCAAATCGTATCTTATAATTTCAGTGTTTGTTGATTCATCCACAATACGAATATAGGCATTGGAAACCTGACCAAAATTCTGTCTGCGGACATCTGCATCATAAATTGTTACTGTGAATGCAACTTTTGTTATATTGGAAGGCACTTTTGTCAAATCAACTAAAATCTGCTCATCATCTCCATCACCTTCGCCTGTAAGGTTGTCGCCCATATGCACTACTGCTTCGCTTGCATGTTTCAAGTTCCCATAAAATACGAAGTCTGTATCAGCTCCAACTTTTCCGCTGTCAGTTATTAAAAATGCTGCGGCGTCAAGGTCAAAATCTGCTCCACCATCATATTTGTTAGTATCCCAGCCAAGACCAACCATCAATTTCTTTAATCCTGGGTTTCCTTTTGTTAAATCCACTTTCTGTCCTTTTTGTAAGTTAATAGGCATATTATTTCCCTCCATTTTGGATATTATTATAATTATTTCCTTTTTATCTTTTAGCTATACCATTTTCATTGTACAGCTTATCAAACTCCTGTTTAATTGTGTTAAGACGAATCTTATCTTCTTCTCTTTGCTTCTTTGCATTTTCCTGTATCTGCTTTGTTTCTTCAATACCGTTAACTATTGTTCTCCATGTAGTTTCTAAAGTTTCAATTTTAATAGAACTACCTGACGCCAGTTGTGCTGTCATTTTAGATTGCAAAGCGGTATTTTGGGCATTTTTAATAAGCATTTCGTTGGTTTTTGCATCAAGTGCCGCCATAGCTTCTGCCTGAACACGTTGTCTTTTAAGTAAAATTGCTTGTGATAGTGCCTGCTTAAATATAGGCAATGTAATAATAAAAGCTGAATTAATTTTACGCACAAGGTTAAGGTTGCTAAACTGCATTGTTTTAATCATTGGTATAGATTGCATTGCAACATTTTCAGCAACACGTAAATCCTGTACTCTAAGTTCAAGCATTGTTTTTGCCTGCTCTAAACCGCTTAATTCAAACTGAATCGAATTATCTCCAGTTGATTCAAGCTCGTTTCTACGCTGTTCAATGTAGTTGTCCAACTCGCCAATACCTTGTTCACCTGCCAATATATAGCTTACCAATAGGTGATAATATCTTACGTTGGTTTGAAACATTTCCTCAAGTTTACGGTTTGATTGTTTAATCTCACCCTCATATTGCTTAAGCTTAACGTATATCTTGTCTACCTCTTCACCCATGGTGTGATATTTGGCTAATATTTGGTCAAGCTGTTTTTTCATGTTACTAAAAAACTTTTTAAATAAGCCTGGATTTTCCTTTATTTCCTCAATATCAAACTTGTCCATAATTTTACCAAGCATTACAAGCATTTCACCAGAATCATTAATCTGGCTCATGTTCATGCTGTTAAGAATAACGTCGGAGCACTTTGATATTTCCTCTGCCGCTTCACCGCCAAAGGATACTATTGTTTCAGGGTCGCTTACGCAAATTGTACTAACAAGGGCATCAACCTCTGCCGAATTTACAAGTTGCTTAACCATTTGCTCTCTATCTGTCTGAATATTATAGTTTTCTACTACTTCAACTTGAGTTGCTTCTGTAACTGTTTCCTGTGTTTCAGATGTACCTTTACTAAAATCTAATCCCACTTCTATCTTCCCCTCCTAAACAATTTAGCAGCCAAACTTTCTGCCTGTTTTTTTACAGATTTGAAATCGGGTACATTCAAATCATATATATATTCACCTATTTGATGTTCAACAAATAGTGAATTTTCAAAATATCTTTCTGCACCTTGATAGCCTGTTGGAATAAACATAGCAATATCAAAGCCAAGCATATTTAGGTATGCTACCAAAATGCTATCTTCTATTGTGCACATACTTTCTGTTGTGTTTATTATAATTACTTTTGGCACATCCTTGGTAAAGTCCATTTTCTGTATAAGCCTAAGTAAATGTTTATCTAAATTCAATGCTGTTGCAACTATTGTGTACTCCGTACCGTTAGTATATGTTCCTTTTATTATTCTACGGTCAATTAACTCTTGCAGTTTGTCCAGCATATAATCTTGCATGTCATCACGCATAAATGAATACTGGTAAGAAGGATGACTTTTAATTTTTTGCGTTAAAAGCTTTCCATTTTTCATAAATTGAGGTGCATGCTGCTTCACTGGATTAAAATCTGTTCCTTGAATATGCGGAAAGCCTTTTATGACAAAAGTGTCCTCGTTAATCAAGCTTGAAATTTCGCTCCAATAAGCCTCCTTGCCACTAGGCACCCCGCTAATTTTTGAAAAAATAACTGGCAGCATTACCCTATCGTCAAGGGTTTCAAAGTTTGGTCTGTACTTAGCCTCCTGCGGCCACAAAATCTTTATTTCTTCATAGGTAGTTTGCAATGAAATTGGAATAGCTTTTATAAACTGCATATTTCTGTATACACCTGTATCTTGGTAAAGTATTGTGTCAAGTTCACGTTCCGCATGATATGCAACAGTACCAAAACGCACGTTAGAAATCTCCGTGGGGAACTCTTCCTGTGGTACAGAATTTTCAAACCTTTTTTCGTATAAGAACTTATCTGAAACAATACATTGTGTTGCCAAATCTGGGCATATAATAAGCACATCAATAGGCAATTTTGCCATTAATCGAATAAAGTATGCCTCATTTACACCCTTGCACCCACCATAGAATACAAATGTTGGTGTATTATTAATTTGCCAATCTCTAAAGAGCTTTGGCACATACCTGTTTATCCAACAAAGCAAAATAACGGCTCTATTCATAAGTTTTTGAAGCGAAGTTTCCTTATCCTCTTCCATAATACTTATAAAGGCTGATTTTACATACTTTTCAATCTCTCTGTTTCGTTGAAAGCTAATGTTTCCAATCATATCGTTAAGCATTTTTTCTGTATTTAAATAGTTTTTTCTCTTTATACTTTGCACCTCAAGGGCATCTGGCATAGGAATTGAGTTTTCAATTATTATTACTGCCCTGTTTTTGCTTTCAAGCTTAAGTTTCCATTTTAACAGTTCATTATAATAAGTTGCCTTATCTTCTGCACCCATAACCCTTGCAAAAAGATTGTACAAAAATGAGCTGTCTGTTCCACGCTCGTTCTGGCTTTTAACAGAATCTGCAAATACATCACCAAATAGCCACGTGTTTGTATTCACTATTTTTTGTGGTTTTTCAACTTCAATTTTAGGTGTTGCCTGTTCTTCAATTTTTTTATTCTGTATAGCAGAAATAGAATATCCCGTTGGAAACCTGCTTCCTGATACATTTATTAAACTGGAAATTTCTGATTTAGGGTCAAGCTTTAAATATTCGCCGTCACCATCATACTGCACCAAAAGTATGTCGCACCCTGCCTTAGATAAAATGCTTAAAACCTTTAATTCATAAACAGATACTATTCCTTCGTATAGAATTTTAGGAAACTTTTCCCTGCCTAACTGATTTAAGATACGCTCGAATTTGTAGTAAAACCAGCACATAAATTTTATGTAGGCATTTTTAAGCATATTCTCTGTTTTTCCTTGCAGCTTCATTAGCTCAAGTTCGTTGTGCATTGCCTCTGCAATACATCTCTTTTGTGCTGAATCAAGCCTTGGCAGCCATTTTTGTAAAGAATTTTCAACAAAAAGCCTGTCCATTGCAAAATTTAAACCCATTATTTCCTCATAATATGAAAGCTGTCTTTCATCTGGGTTAGGTATTTTACCCTTTATATACAACCCGTTCTTCACAACTTCCTGCATATATGTACGCAAAAAATTGTCAATTTCCTCATTAAAAGTTGTTAATCTGCAAAAATATGTCGTATTATTTTTACGAAGTGAGCCATCTACAAAGTATTCATCTGTTTTCTTTAATTCCGCACGCCCAAACATAGTTTTTCAATCTCACTTTCCTATATTTTTCTGCTAAAATTTCTATTTAACACATAACCAAATATGCAACCGAGAATTCCTCCAACCATATGTGTTAAATTTGATATGTTGTCCTGAACGAATACACCGCTATAAAGCTGACCGCCAATGTATATTATGGCTACAATTACAAAAGTAAGCGGTATTTTTCCATCTTTCATACTTGTAATAGATGAAAGAAGTATAAGTGCAAAAACCACGCCACTTGCCCCAAGTAACCCTGTTGAAAACAAAACAATATTAACTATACCTGTTATAATTGCTGTAAAAAATATTATTACAGCAATATTCCAACTTCCGTATTTTTCCTCCAACAATGGTCCTACAAGCAATATAAAAATCGTGTTTCCACTGAAGTGGCTCCAATTTGCATGACCAAAAACATGACCAATTAAACGAATGTAGAATAGAGGGTTTGACATTGATGAACGGTATACGCTGAAAATCAGACTATTGCTTCTTCCGTACGTAAATATGTTCAGTACATAAGCAATAAAAGAAATAATAACAAAAGTTAAAATTACTGGTGAATTAAAATGAAATTTACTTGTTATTTTCATCTTTTTAAACCCCATTTATACAATAATGATTTACTACTAAATTTAAAAACTGTTTTTCCTATCTTTACCATTATACCATATTACTGGTATTTGTCATCATTTATTGCCCTATTATGACAATATTAAAAGATTCTTAAACTTTTGTTTTTAACAATATTTATTGTAAAATTGCATGTATAATTCCTGTAGAATGTTTTGTATCATTTTCAAACTATACACTAAAATAAAAAAATGCTATAATATTAAATTACACTAAACTTGAAGGGTGACTGATTGATGTATAATTTTTCGACTGAATTTACTAAAAAACACCACTGTTCCCATATTATAAACTTTGAAAACACTGCACCTTATACTGTTGGTGCATTGCTATACTGCCCTGCTTTAAATACAAAAATAACAGACATGCTACTGCAAAATTCCGTAGGACATCCATTTTCATTAGCACTTTGTCTTGAGGATTCCATAAGCGACAATGCCATAAAAATTGCAGAAGAGCAAATTGTGCATACCTTAAACGGAATTTTTCAATTATTGGCAAGTGGACAACTTATACAATCTGCACTTCCACAAATTTTTATTCGTGTACGCAGTGCAAGTCAAGCAATCACCGTTTTTAACAAAATCAAGCCCTACCAAAGCCTTTTATCTGGGTTTATACTACCAAAATATTCTTTGAACTGGGCAGAGGAATACAACAAGAGCATTTTAGAAATAAACAGAATGGCCAATAAAAAAATATATATGTTGCCCATTATAGAAAGTGGTGACGTAATTAACCTTAGCACTAGGCACGAAACGCTTGCAGGTATTAAAAGCTATATAGACACCATGTCTGAGTACGTTTTAAATGTACGCATTGGCGGTAACGACTTTTGCAAGCATTTTGGCATACGCCGCAGCTATGACGAAACCATATATGATATATTGCCGATAGCTAATATTTTAACCGATATCCTAACTGTATTTTCAATGGATTATGTAGTTTCAGGCCCTGTGTGGGAATATTTTGACAGCCCTAATGGAGAATGGTCAGACGGGCTGAAAAAGGAAATTAAACGTGATAAACTTAATGGTTTCATTGGCAAAACTGTTATTCACCCTAACCAAATACAGGTTGTAAACCAATGTCTTAAAGTAGAAAAAGCAGATTTTGAAGATGCACTAAGTATCCTTAGCTTTAAAAGCGACCATCTTTTAGTTGCAAAAAGCAACGATGGTAAACGTATGAATGAAATTAAAACCCACACTAAATGGGCAGAAAAAATTGTTATATTAGCAAATATATACGGAGTAAAAGAATGAAAAAATATGATGAAAACCAACTTGTTAGATTAGCAAAACGTGATAATAATACAAAACGAGCATACCTTTTGGTTAATCCTCTTCAAGGCAAACACATACCCGTTTCTACTAAAAATGCCCTTGGTGTTTTTAAGGATTTAGCTCAAAGGCTTTATTCTAAATATCCAAATGAAAACCTTATGCTTATAGGCTTTGCAGAAACTGCTACGGCAATTTGTGCAGCTGTTGCCGCTTTTGCGCCAACAGAAATTTATTTTTTACAGACCACACGTGAATTTTTTGAAGATACAGAATTTTTATATTTTTCTGAAACCCACAGCCATGCAGTGGAACAAAAACTGGTCAAAACTAATTTCGAAAAATATCTGAATTCCAGTGACCGAATAATTTTTGTTGAAGATGAGGTAACCACCGGAAATACAATACAAAACGCAATTCAGGCAATAAAGGCAGAATATAAAAATAAGCCTCTTAAATTTGGTATTGCATCTATATTAAACAGTGTTTCTGATGAACGCATTAATGAATTTAAAGCAAGAGACATTGATTTTACATATCTGCTTCACCTTACTGCTACAGACTACACACAACAGCTTGAAAATTTTTCTTTCAGCCAGAATTCTCAGCACTCCTTTGAAAAAGCCTCAAATTCTGCAATAACTGAATTAGAAATCACAAACAAACCAGACCCTCGCATTGGTACTTCAAATACCGATTTTATGAAAAAATGTAATTTACTTGCAACTAGAATTTTAGACGACCTTGGGTTGGGTTTAGAAAATAAAAGCATACTTGTTTTAGGCTCAGAAGAATTTATGTTTCCTGCACTTTTTACTGCGAAGAAGATTGAAGAAAACTGTAACTGTACAGAAGTGAATTTTCACGCAACCACTCGCAGTCCTATTTTACCTAGTGAAAGTGATAACTATCCACTTTTCTCAAGGTATCAACTTAAAAGCCTGTATGATAATGATAGAACCATATTTGTATACAACCTAAAAAGATATGATAAAGTAATTGTAATACACGATTCACCAACAACTAATCCTTTAGGCATCCATAGCCTTGTTGCGGCTCTTGATACAAACCAATGCAACGATATTACAATTTATAAGTGGAGTGATTAAATGCAAAGCTCATATAGCAAAAAAGATGTAACCCTATTGTTAAAAGATATAACAGGTATGGTAGAGCCTCTTGAAACAAAACAGCGTGAGGCGCTAATACAAAAAGGAACTCACTATTGCGAGATGCTCCCCTTGGAATACCGTCCGTCGCAAAAGTATATTGAAACCTACAACACTTCTCTTGAAAGCTATGCAAGACCAACGGCAAATGCAGTCTGTCAGGTTTCCGAAAAAATATATAAGCTAAAAGGTAAAAATGCAGTTATCGTATCTCTTGCCCGTGCAGGCATACCCATTGGAATTCTTATTAAACACTACCTAGACAAAAAGTATAATATTTGTGTTCCTCATTATTCAATCTCAATAATACGAGACCGTGGAATAGACAAAAATGCCATAGACTATATATTGTCATGCCACAATGCCCAGGATATTCAGTTTGTTGACGGCTGGATTGGTAAAGGAGCTATACAAAATGAATTGCGTTCTGCACTTAGTGATTATCCGCAGATTAGTGCCGACCTTGCCGTGCTTGCAGACCCTGCCAACATTACAGACCTATGTGGTACCCATGAGGATATTCTAATTCCAAGCTCATGCCTTAATTCTACTGTTTCAGGTCTTATAAGCAGAACCTTTTTGCGTGACGATATAATATCACCAACAGATTTTCACGGAGCTGCATTTTATCCACAATTCAGTAAAGAGGATGTTTCCTATCAGTTTATTAACTCAATAGAAAAACACTTTGATTTTTCTACAATAGTAGAAAACATTCCACGTAGAACATTGGGAATAACCGAGGTTAAAAATATTGCATCTAATTTCGGCATAAACAATATAAATTTTGTTAAACCAGGCATAGGTGAGGCAACACGAGTTCTTCTAAGGCGAGTACCTTGGAAACTTCTTATAGCTAAAGACTGCCAAAACGACCCTTTGCTTACTCACCTGTTGCATTTAGCCGCAGAAAAAAATGTACCTACAGAGGTTTACCCTCTGCAAAACTATAAGGCATGCGGAATAATAAAAAACATAGCAGATATTTAAATATTTTTTAGTCATCATGCTACCTTTTTAGCCAATATTTTTATTCATATTTTCCTTCATTACTCTCCGTTTACTATAAATACACTAAAATTTCTTTACATATAATATGCAATATTGCAAAAAACTCCATAAAAGTAATAATTTACAGTTTCCTTAAATGTATTGCTTTTTGTGGTAAACCATAATAAAATTTAGTTAGGCAATAAACCTTGCCTAAAAGGGGGTAATAATATGAAAAAATATATAAGAACTGTAGTAATTGCAACTGCTGTTTGCCTTCCGTTGGGGCTAATTACAGCCTGCAATAATAAAAAGGAAAAAACCTCTGCTCCTGTGGTCTCTACAGAAACTGAAAAACAAACCAACACTGAAGAGAAAGATAGTAAGGCAGAAACACCTAAACCCGAAAATACAACTGGAGAACAAACTACAAAAAAAGAAAGCCTACTAGTTGAACTGGGTAATGACATGGGTCACAATCTTTCGGCACTTTGGATACGTGCCACTGAAGATGACGAGTGGACGGAAATTACTTTGGAAAATAATGTTTGGCAAACGGGCTACCTTATTCCTGTTAAACTTGAAGGAGATAGCATACCTAATCCAAAAAACGGATGGCAGGTAAAAATTGAATATGCTGACGACAATACAACACATATATTTGAAAATGTACTGCTTAACACAAATTCTTCTATTGTACTTACGGAAGAAGGCCCTGTATATTAATTACTAACGTGTTACTAATAAATTTATCTGCAATGTATAAACAAAGGAAAACCCTATAAAATCAATAGTTTCAGTGATTTTATAGGGCTAATTTTTTAATTCTAATTGCCCACAGCAATTACCTTATCTAAATAAAACGAGTAAATAAAAGTTTCATCAACCCTTTTGCCTGTAATTCGCTCTATTGCTCTTTTATATATTTCCAGCTGTATCTTATATTTTACTAATAATTCCTGACCAGTTCCATCAGCAACATAGTCTGTTTTGTAGTCATATAATATAACTCTTTCTCCTTCGGTAAAAAAGCAGTCAATTATACCGTGTATCAGTATTCCTTCACTAACGCCTTTGTACTCATCCTTACCGTAAATCTCATAAGGATTTAGCTCCATAGCAAAGGATTCCTCTTTGTAAATTTTGTCTGCGTTTCTAACCCTCTTACCCAATTCACAGTTAGTAAATTTTAATATTTTTTCCTTATTTATTACCTCTGCATCTTCTTTTGTTAGCAGATTTTTATTTTTTAAATTTTCAATTTCTTTCGATATTTCTTCCAAGGTATATTCTTTTCTTAAATCCATGTGTTCCATAAAATTATGTATTGCAGTACCCTTTTGTGAACCATCTAAAACATTTCCCTCCATAAACTGCTTTGGTCGTCTATAGTCAATTTTCATTTGAAGGCTTTCAACAACACCCTCAGTTGGTGGCATATGATTTCTCTTTATTTCAGAAACAGATACGTTGGCAGGAAGTTTAGTAAGGTTATCATATTCGTAACTGAATGTTAGATATTGCTGTAATTTCTTGCTGTCCACCTCAACTTGTTCAATGTTTTCATCTTCTATTTCCACTTTCTCAAAGTTCTGGTTAATCCAGCTAACAGCCTCATTTCGGCTTATTATATTCACATCCCAAGCAGATTTGTGATTATAAAGTCCACTTCCGTTATCCATAGATGCAATACCTGCTTTATCTAAAATAACCTCTCCGTACCTGTGGCGAACCATTGCCGCTCCAATCCAATCTATATAAGTAAGGCTTTTTTGCAGGTCATAAACAGAAAGAAGCGTGTTCTTGTTTCTAAAGTTAGCACTCCACTTCACTGCCATTTTGTCTATGTCCTTCACACCGCCTGTAAGTATCAACTTTTCCTTTGCACGGGTAAGTGCAACATATAATACACGCATTTCCTCTGATAAATTTTCACGCTTAATATTTTCCCTCATAACAGTTCTGGAAATGGTGTTATATTTAACCCTGTTCTCATAATCAATATACTCCATACCCAAGCCAAGACGTTGGTGCATAAGTACAGATTTATTAAGGTCATTTTGGTTAAATTGCTTTCCCGTTCCACACACAAAAACAACAGGAAATTCCAGACCCTTACTTTTATGTATTGTCATAATTCTTACCAAATCTTCATTTTCACCAAGAATTGTAGCTTCAGATGTGTCACTGCTTGTCTGCTCTAGCTTTTCAATATATCTTATAAAGTTAAACAGTCCTTTAAAATTGCTTTTTTCCAGCATTTCAGCTTTTTCAGCAAGAAGTCTTAAGTTAGCCTGCCTTATTTTGCCGTTTGATTTTACACCAATGTAATCAAAATATCCCGTTAATGTGTAAATCGTCCACAATAGCCTGTTAACAGGTGTAAAAGCACATATTTTCTTCCATCTGTCAATATCATTCATGAATTTTCTTAGCTTTTTTGATGTTTCATCTTCATTCTCTACATAACGCACCACATTGTCGTAAAATTCGCACTGACCGCCAAAAATTTTTATCCTTACTAGTTCATCATCTGTTATTTTATAAATAGGGCATTTCAATGCCGCCATTAGCGGTATGTCCTGCCTACTGTTATCCACAATTTTTAATATGCTAAGTATAACCGAAATTTCGGTGTTGGCAAAATATTTGCTTTCTGTTTGAGCAAATACGGGTATCCCTGCTTTGCCAAGTGCTTCCGCTGCCGCATTACCCCAGTTTTTTGTTGCTCTAAATAATATAACAATATCTCTGTAATTAATATTTCTATAATTTCCGTCCTCTCCAAGCACCTTAAAACCGCTGTTCATTAGCTCCGTAATTCGTTTGGCAACAAAAGCCATTTCAACCTCTGCCGCCGCCATATCTTCTTCTTCATCGCTTTCAAAATTATCATCATCGGCTTTAAGGTTTATAATATCAATTTCCACTGCCTTTTGACCTTCTTCCTCCTCAAAAGGTGGAAACTTTGCTCCAGCATATAATGCAGTTTTGTCATCATAAACTAAGTCGCCAAGATTTGGACTCATCAATTGGCAGAATAAAAAATTAATTCCTTCTAAAATGTTTTCACGGCTTCTAAAATTTTTATATAGGTCAATTCTAACTTCTTCTCCACTATCTTTGTATGTATCATACTTCTCAATAAAAATTCCAGGTTCTGCCTGCCTAAAGCGGTAAATGCTTTGCTTCACATCTCCAACCATAAACCTGTTTCTTTTGCCTGTGCCATGCCCAGAAATAGAACAAAGTAACATTTCTTGAACTAAATTGCTGTCCTGATATTCATCTGTAAGCACCTCAAAAAAACGCTTCTGCATGTTAAGTGCAACAGCACTTGGAACTGGATTTTCAATTGTACTTCCCTCTTCAAGCAATATATCCAAAGCGTAATGCTCCATGTCATTGTAATCTACTAAAAGCTTGTCCCGCTTTACACGCTTAAATTCATCACCAAACTCTTTAACAATTTCCGTCAACGCTTTTGCCGTTGGGTATAACCTTGCCACATCCTCAACCATATTTTCTACTTTTCCAAAAAAATATCTATTTTGAATGTCTGCAATTCCTTTTTTAACTTGTTCACGCAAGTCTTTAACCATCTGTACTAGAGCTTCACTGTCGTCCTTGCCTTTTCGCCCTAACGTATCAAAACCCATTCCCATAAGAACACTACTAAATTTTACCATGTCCTGTTCAAGTAATTTTATAAGTAAGTTTATACTACTTAAATCGGAGCTTAACGCTGGTTCATAGTTAACAGGCCCTTCAAACCCCATAGCAATGCTAATGGCATTTTCTGTTTTTTCTTTAAGCTGATTAAGTATAAACAACGTATCCTTTTTAATGAACAAGCCCCAAGGTGTATCTTCAATACGTGTGTTTGGGTCTATATTAAAATTTTCCGCTGCCATCTCTAGCCATTGCTCTGGAAATGGATTACTTTGCACAAAGTTATATACTTTTAAAATAAGACTTTTTAAGTTCACATCTCCAGTGTCCTCACCAAAGCTTTCAACTAAACCTAAAAAGTCCTCATTATCATCTGATGCATATTTTTCTTCAAATAATTCCTCAAGTATCTGGCTTTTAATCAGTTCACATTCTTTTTCGTCTGCTGTTCTAAATGCAGGGTCAATGTTTATGTGCATATAATTTTCTTTTACTACCCTAAGGCAAAAAGAATCTATAGTTGTAATTTGTGCACGGTTAAGCAGTGTCATCTGCCTTTTCAAATGTTCATTTTCAGGGTCTTCCTTAATTTTTGAACCAATTGTTTTACCAATTCTTTCTCTCATTTGGCTTGCGGCGGCTTTAGTAAAAGTAAGCACTAAAAGTCTGTCAATATCAACTGGATTTTCTTTGTTACAAATAATGCCAATAATTCGTTCTACCAAAACGGCTGTTTTCCCGCTGCCAGCCGCCGCCGCAACCAAAATATCTGAATTCCTCTCTGTTATAGCCCTGTACTGCTCATCTGTCCATTTGTTGCCCATATATGCACCTCTTTTGCTCCCTTTTACGCATCCTTAAAAAGTTGAGTTCCTGCTATTTTTATTCGCCTGTTGATGGATATATATTTTGATAAATATCCTAAAAAGCTGTTATATGAATTATAGCAAAAATTTTCAATAAATGCCAACGTAAAAGGATTTTCCACTTCCTTTCCAAAAAGATATTTCCCAAGGGAACGGGCAAACAGTGAAGGAAATTGATTTTCAAAATTCACATTGCAAAGGTATAAAAGTTTAAATAATCTTTCTTCTGCCTTATCAAAATTGTATACATTAAACATGCAGTTTGACATATCCTCTTCGCTCAAATCTGCTCTTTTTTTCCTAAGCATTTTTATTGTATGGTACATTGCCATAATTTTGAAAAACCTTCGTCCTCTTTCTTCATCCATAAGGTCTATGTTGTCATAAAAGAAATTGCTGTGGCAGTCAAGTTCCACAAAAAACTCATATGCATCAATCACTGTAAATTCTGCCGCAAGCTCGTAAAAAGAAAGATAAAAGCTATTTTCAAGATTATACACCTTGCTTAAAATTTCGTCCTTCTGCTTTTCCACTGTCTTCTCTATTATCTTGTCCTTTGCACAATATATGTTGTACGCCGAAATAATCATATCACACCTCCTATGCTAATTTTACAATATTTACCCAATATTTAACAATTAGTTTTGTATACATTTTTAGGAGGTTATTTTTCTATTTACAACAAAAAAAGAGTGCGAAACCAAATTCACACTCCACTTCTACACTATTTATTTTTCTTTTGCACAAACTTAATAACAGTTATTCCAACCATAATAATAGCCACAAAAGCAAATGCGCCAAATGCCGCCATCATTCCGTCTGCTCCGCTGTAAACCTGCATTTACAAAACCTCCTGAAATTAAATTTCTCCCTTAGTGTTAAAAACCTTGAGATTACTTTCTTTCAATTCACGTTTTGCAAGTTCCAAAAAAACCTCATCCCATGTAATGTTCATTTCTTCCATTAATACAGATAAATGGTACATAAAATCGCATATTTCATAAATGGTTTCGGTTTTATCGTTATTTTTAGCAGCAATAATTGTTTCCGTTGCCTCTTCACCAACTTTTTTAAGTATCTTGTCAATACCCTTGTCCATTAAATAGTTTGTGTAGCTGCCCTCTTTAGGATTGGCCTTTCTATCTAAAATGACTTTGTACAATTCATATAAAACCTCTGAATATTCCATTATAAAACCTCCTCACCAAGGCTGTTTCTATAAAAACAAGACCTTTTGCCAGTGTGGCATGCCGCACCTTTTTGTTCAACTTTTATTAGCAAAGTATCTCCATCACAGTCATAAAGAATTTCCTTAACAATCTGAAAATGCCCAGACGTATCACCCTTATGCCATAGTTCCTGCCTGCTTCTGCTGTAGTAATGCACCGTTCCTTTTTCAAGAGTAAGGGCAACAGCTTCACGGTTTGCATAGGCAAGCATAAGCACCTGCCCATTTTCATAATCCTGTGCAATTACAGGAATAAGTCCTTTTTCATCAAATTTAAGTTCATCAATTAAGTTCATAGGCTAACTCCTTATAATCTAACTGGAACATCTTTTTCCCTAAGGTATTTTTTTAAATCACGTATTTCCATTTCTCTAAAGTGAAAAAGACTTGCCGCAAGTGCTGCATCTGCCTCGCCCTCTGTAAGTGCATCGTAAAAATGCTCCATATTCCCTGCACCACCCGAGGCAATAACAGGAATACGTACAGAAGATGCAATGGCTTTTGTAAGCCCAATGTCATATCCGTTTTTAACTCCATCGCAGTCCATACTGGTAAGCAAAATTTCACCTGCACCAAGTTTTTCAACTTCTTTCGCCCATTCAACTGCGTCTTTCCCTGTGTTAACACGTCCACCGTTAAGGTAAACGTCAAATCCGCCGCCGTCACGTCGCTTTGCATCAATAGCAACTACAACGCATTGACTTCCGAATTTTTCTGCCGCCTCAGTAATTAGTTCTGGGCGTTTAAGTGCAGCAGAATTAACAGAAATTTTGTCCGCACCCGCACTTAAAATTGCTCTAAAATCCTCAATAGTTCGTATTCCGCCACCAACTGTAAGCGGAATAAAAATTTGCTCTGCAGTTCTTCTTACAACGTCTAACATAATGCTTCTTGCATCAGATGAAGCAGTAATATCTAGAAAAACAAGTTCGTCCGCCATAGACTCATTGTAGAATGCTGCTATTTCAACAGGGTCGCCTGCATCCCTTAAATTTACAAAATTTACGCCTTTAACAACTCGTCCGTTATTTACATCAAGGCATGGTATAATTCTTTTTGTATGCACAATACCAACTCCTGTTTATTTCTTCTCAAAACGGTTAATAACATCGGTAAGGTTTAAAGCCCCTTGATAAATTGCTTTGCCTATAATTACACCATGAGAACCAATTTGGTCTGCCTTTTCAATATCCATCATTGCAGAAATTCCACCCGAGGCAATTATGTTTACACCTGTTGCATCAATAATTTCCTTGGTACTTTCAATGTTAGGGCCAACCATCATTCCGTCTTTTGTAATGTCGGTATAAATAATTGTTTTAACACCAAAATTCTTCATTTGCTTGCAAAGCTCCATTGCGGAAACCTCACTCACCTTTTCCCAACCTTGTATTGCTACTCTTCCGTTAACAGCATCAATACCAACGGCAATTTTTTCACCGTATATTTTCACTGCCTCCTTCACAATTTCAGGGTTGCTAACTGCGGTTGTTCCCAAAACAACACGGGATACACCAATTGCAATTCTTTCTTCAATGTCGCGCATGGTTCTAATTCCGCCGCCTGTTTGCACTGGTACATTAAAAGTATCAATTATTTTTTTAATAGCATCTTGATTGTAGCCTGCACCCATTCTTGCACCATCAAGGTCTACCACATGCAGATAAGTAGCACCTGCCGCCACAAATTTTCTAGCAATACCTAAAGGGTCATTGCCGTATACCGTCATATCATCAAATCTGCCTTGTTTAAGTCGTACACACTGTCCATTTTTAATATCAATAGCAGGATATATTTGCATGCTTAAAGCCTCCCAAAGTTTTCAAGTATTTTAAGCCCTGTGTCTCCGCTTTTTTCTGGATGAAATTGCAAAGCAAAGATATTGTTTTTTTGTGCTGCAACTTGAATCTCTTTTCCGTAAAAACACGTTGCACTAACAACAGGGGCAGTAGTTTCTAAATAATAGGAATGAACAAAGTAAACATATGGCTCATCCCCAAGTCCTTCAAAAAGCGGACTCCTCATTTTAATATCCAGCGAATTCCAGCCAATTTGAGGAATTTTCACTGTATCCGGCAATCTAACAATTTCTCCTGGAATAAGACCAAGTCCTTCATATTCGCCATTT